>JBAUHP010000320.1:0-8442 GCA_049680345.1 Albidovulum sp.
CCGGGGCCATTGATGAATCACTGGCACGGCTTTGCACCGATAGGATTGATATATACCAGTTTCACTGGCCCAATCGCGGCAGTTACCAGTTTCGCCAAAACTGGGGCTATGATCCAAGCCACAATGACCGCGCGGCGGTTTTGGGCAATATGGAGGACTGCATTCAAGAACTGGGCCGGGCGCTGGCATCGGGTAAGATCCGCCATTGGGGGCTTTCGAATGAAAGTGCCTGGGGCATGGCGCAGTGGCTGCGGCTGGCGGATGAGGCCGGTGTGGCGCGCCCGATCAGCATTCAAAACGAATATTCGCTTCTGTGCAGGCTTTGGGACACCGATCTGGCCGAGCTTGCGCATTATGAAGACATTACGCTTTTGGCTTTTTCGCCGATCGCCTGCGGGCTTTTAAGCGGAAAATATCAAGGCGATGTAACACATGTACCCTCGCGCCGGGTGCATAACTCCGAATTGGGCGGTCGGATCACGCCGCGGCTTTGGGCGGCGGTAGAGGCCTATCTTGACATCGCAAGAAAGGCGGGGATTGACCCGGTGCAAATGGCCATTGCCTGGACGAAAACCCGGCCAGCGCGCACCGTGCCGATAATCGGGGCGACGACACCCGTGCAGCTTGCCACCGCCCTGGGTGCTACGGATTTGACGCTTTCGCAAGAGGTTCTGACGGCAATTTCGGCCGCGCATCGGGCGCATCCGATGCCTTATTGATGGCCCTCTTAGGGCTGGGCATTTCGCACCGCGCTGGCGCTTTGTCCGAAACGGGCGCGAAAGGCGCGTGAAAACGCCATTTGGCTGGAAAAACCGCAGCTTAGCGCGATGTCTTGGATCGAGTTATGGCTGTCGGTCACCATGCGCCGCGCCTCATCCAGCCGCAGATCAAGGAAGAATCGCCCGGGGCTGATGCCAAGCTTTTTGGCAAAAAGCATCTCTAGCCGCCGCTGTGAAAGGCCAAGCTTTCGCGCGATTGCGGCAATGGTTAGGGGGTGTTCAAGCCGCGCTTGCATAAGGGCCACGGCGCGGCCAAGTGCCGGGTCGCCGCGCGCAATACGGCCCGCTGAGACCACCTGTTGCGGCGCGGTCGATGCGTGAAGAGGTTCATAAAGAAAGGCCCCCGCAACCCTGAGTGCGAGTTCCGCGCCGTGGCGGGCGCGGATCAGATCCAGCATCATATCAAGGCAAGGTGCCGCCCCGCCCGTCGTCACAAACCGCCCCGAGATCACATAGCGGTCGCGGCGCACTTCTATGGCAGGAAACCGGCTGGCGAATTTATCAAGGTCCTCCCAATGGGTGGTGGCGGCCTGGCCATCCAACAGCCCCGCACGGGCCAAGAACCAGCTGCCACCGTCAATACCGCCCATGGCGCGCAACGCCGGGGCCAGACGGCGCAGACGGGCCAGAAGTTCGGGCGTGACCTGTTCTTCCAGCCGAAACCCCGCAACGATCATCAATGCATCATAAGAGGTGCGATCGCCAAGGGACTCGGTCGCAACTGTAAATCCTGCGGTCACCGGCACCGGCCCGCCCACGGGCGACAAGAAAGCCCAATCAAACAGCCGCCGCCCGGCCCTTCGGTTCGCCGCCCGCATCGGGTCAACGCAGGCCGCGAGCGAAAAGGCATTGCTGTCGGGCATTAGCAAGATGCCGACGGAAAGTGGGGCAGTCGAAGGGGCGAAGATGGTTTTTTCGTTTTTCATCAAGTGATATTCGTAATGTGTTAATTCGACCCGCGCAATCGTGACCGCGAATTCCTTGCGTGGGATGGGGTTGTGGCGCTATGTGGCAAGGATTGCAATCGGGGGGCGGGGCATGTCGCGGCTTGGGCAAAATGGATCACTGGGGCGCGCGTTGGGCCTTGTGTCGGTCGGCGGGTTGGCACTGTTGTTGGCGCTGGCCGGATGCCAGATCGATGGGGGCCAAAAGCTTGAACCGGTTGGCGAGGCGCGGGTCGATGTCGAACATGCGATCTGCGTTGGAAACGGCGGTGAATTTGTGCGTGAGGGCGACAGCAAAAGCTTTTATTGCCGCACAACGCCCAAGGATGCCGGAAAATTCTGTTCAAAAGCCGGGGATTGCGAAGGCTCTTGCTTGGCGCGTTCAAAGACCTGTGCGCCGACCAAACCGCTTTTTGGTTGTAATGAGGTGCTGACCGAAGGTGGTTTTGCGGTGACCGAATGTATCGAATAGCCTTTGGGTTTTTGCTGGCATTGGCGGGATGCGCGGCCCCTGCTCCGCAAACTGTCATTCGGGACGGATCGGTGGCGATTTCATCGGCGGCACTTTTCGATGCGGCGCGGTTTGCGGGCGATTGGCATGTGGTCGCGGCCTATGGCGCCGAGGCCGGTTGCGGGCCTTTGCGCGAAAGCTGGGCGGTGACGGGGCCGGGGCGGTATGATGTGACAGGCACGCGCTGCGCCGCGCTGGGGCTGCGCCGATTTGACGCCACGGCACAGATCAGCGGGCCAGGGCGGATTACGCGGGCCGGATCCGAGGCGCTTTGGGTGCTGTGGGTCGATGCCGATTACCGGGTGGCCGTGATCGGCACGCCTTCCGGCGCATTCGGGCGGATCATTTCGCGTGACAAGGGCGCACGCGGCGACCTTTTCGCGGCGGCGCGGGATGTTCTGGACTTTAACGGATACGACATATCACGGCTGATTTTGCTGAACTGACGCCAAGAAATTACGTTTCCTCAACATCTTGGCGCAACCGCGCAAGAATTTTGGTGAAGTCACGCCCGCCTGTCTCAGCCTCTCGTACCAGCCAGTCGAAATGCCGGGTAATCGCCGCCACCCGTTCACTGTCACGAAAGGCCAGGTAATGGCGGCCAAGGTAGATTGCCGCAAGCAGGGGGCCGAAGATCGTGACCGGGGCCGAGAAAACCCGCCGGGCGTCATAGCAATAAATCCGTAAGGATGGGTAGAGCTGAGCGTAAAGCGTATCAAACCGCGCAAGCTGATCCAGCCGCACCTGACGGCTGATGCCGCTGTAATAGCCCTCGGCCCGCGCGAAGGCGGTAAGTTCGTGCAGGGGCAGGGCAACTTCATAATCTGAACGCGCATCGCGCATCCACGCGAGCCGGTCTTCGCTGGCGCCGATGGCTTGGTCGGTGGTGCGGCCAAGTTGCGGCCCGTATTCCCAGCGCATCAGATCATGGGTTTTCAAAAGATCGGGCAGCGTCGCGGGCACATGGCGGATCTTGTAACCGGCGGCCTCTTGGTGCCAATCAAAAATGGTCTGGTCGATCAAGGCCCTCGGCGCCTCGGTCAGAGAAACCGAGGCTGCCATCAGGTCGGCCAGCGGTTCGGGGCGGTCGGTCAGGCCCAAAAGCCAATCGGCCGAGATATTCAGCGCGGCGGCGCATTCGGCCACCACTTGCGCATTGGGCAGCCGCGCGCCTTCGCCGCCCAAAAGCTGCGAAATGGTCGACCGATCAACCCCGATGCGGCGTGCCAACCCGCTTTGGCTGGCAGATTTTTCCGCCATCGCCCGGCTAAGACGATCACGAAACAGGGTGGCACGGGCGCGTTTGTCGATATTTACGCTCATCCGGTGACTAATATCACAGCTGAGGATAAATGTTAACCATTCACAGAATTCGCGTCGCAGGATTGGGGTGATAGCCATTCGGGCAGGAGGCGAGGATGAATGGAAAGCGGTAAGCGTACGATAATCAAAGCGATTTTGTGGAATGTTCTGGGGCTGGCGGTGATGATGTTGGTTGGATTTGCCGCGTCCGGGTCATGGTCATTAGGGGGCAAGATCGCCGTGGCCAACGCGGTTTTGGGGCTGATCAGCTACGTATTATACGAACGGCTTTGGGCGCGGATCAGTTGGGGGCGCAATGTCGCCTAGGCCCGAAAGACCCGATCCATCCGTCGAATGGCCGACGCTGTTATTGCTGGTCCTGTGCTATGGCGTCTGGGCTTTGGGCACGACGTGGCTGGCGGCCTATTGGCTGCCACTTGGTATCTTGGCAACGATGTTGGCGATCACCTTGCATTCTTCGCTTCAGCATGAGGTTTTGCACGGCCACCCCTTTGCAAACCGCCGCTTGAATGAGGCGCTGGTGTTTTTGCCGGTTGGTCTGATAATTCCCTACGGTCGATTTCGCGACACCCATCTGGCGCATCACCAAGATGAGCGTCTGACCGATCCTTACGATGACCCGGAATCCAACTTCGTTGCCCCCGCGGTCTGGGCGCGGATGGGGCCGGTTCGGCGGGGGCTTTGGCAGTTTAACAATACGCTGTTTGGGCGCATGGTCTTGGGGCCGGGCCTGACGGTTTTTCGTTGTGCAATGGGGGATTTGCGCGCGATTGTTGCGGGCGACCGGGGTGTTTTGCGCGATTGGCTTTTGCATTTGGCGGGGCTTTTATTGGTGGGCGCATGGCTTGGGCGGGCAGATATGCCATTTTGGGCCTATTTGCTTGCGGCCTATGCCGGGCTTTCAATTCTCAAGATCCGCACCTTTTTGGAGCACCGCGCCCATGATCTTGCGCGCGGGCGCACAGTTATCATTGATGGCGGATGGGTGTTGCCATTCTTGTTCTTGAACAACAATCTTCATGCGGTGCATCACTGCAAACCCAAGGTCGCGTGGTACCGATTGCCGGCCCTTTACCGCACCCACCGCGAAGAGTATTTGCGCCGCAATGAAGGCTATCAATTCGCCTCTTATGCCGATGTATTCAAACGGTATTTCTTCAAGGCAAAAGACCCCGTGCCGCATCCGCTTTGGCCAGAAGTGCAGGTCAGATCAGACGGCGGAAAGTAGGGATCGGGCCGGAATTGTCGAAAAACGGAACGCTTTGCGGGGCAGGTAGTGGTGCGTCCTCGGGCAGGTCGTGCAACAAAGCGCCAAGTTCGGCCAGAACCACTTCGGTAATGAAAGGCAGGTTCAACTGCCGCGCTTCGCCAAGCGGCACCCAGTGAAGATGCGAAAGCTCATCCGAGGCGCGGGAAAAATCATCAGGGTCCACCGCAAGCGTTGCGGCATCAGCCAAAAAGAACCGCGCATCAAAGCGGCGTGGCCGGCCGGGCGGGGTGATGGCGCGGAAAAAGAACCGCAAGCCTGCGGCGGACGGATAAAAGCTTTCTGACGCGAAGCCATCCCAATTGGCCGGTCGGGCCCAAGGCGATTTTTCACCCAAGATCAGCCCGGTTTCTTCCCAGGTTTCGCGTAAGGCGGCGGCGGCAAGTGCATGGCCAAGGCCCAAGGGAGCATTTTGATCCAGCCGGGTCAGGCAAGTTTCGCCAAGGCCCGCCGCAAGATCGGTGACGCTGTCTTCGGCATCAAGCCCGCCGCCGGGAAACACATATTTCGACGGCATGAAGGCCGCTGCGGCCCCCCGCATACCCATCAGCACCGAGGCATCTTTACCCCGCCGTCGCACCAACAGCACCGTGGCTGCCGCGCGTGGTTCAAGCGCAGGCTCAGTTGCCATTACTTGCCCCAAAACCATGCATCCGCTTGGCCCATTGCAATGAGACCAGCGCCCCTTTGAGGCGCGGCAAAAGCAAAAGCGACAGGGCCACGCAGCCGGTAGCGAAAACCGCGATCAGGACAATCGGCTCGGGGCGGTATTTGATAAAGGCCCAAAGCAACAAGGGCGCCATGAGGTGACCGACGATCATGATGGTCAGATAAGCCGGCCCGTCATCGGCGCGGTGATGATGCAGGTCCTCACCGCAATGCGGGCAGCTGGCGCGCACTTTGAGGTAGCCTTCCAACATTCGACCTTCTCCGCAAGCCGGGCAGCGTTGCTTGAACCCGCGCAGTATGGCCGGGCGCAGGGGCCGTTCGTCATCGGAAAAGTCGGTTTGATTGGGCATCACTTACCTCGCTTCTGCGGGCGAAATTATCAGGGAAATGCCGAAAGGGAAATGGCCGCAGCTGCGGCGAATGCGACCGGGTCCTTAGATGAAATATTTTTTCGCCCCGGCGCGACGGAAAGTCCAGGATGCTTCGTTTGATAAGGTAAGGGCCGGTTGATGGCCCGAAAAATTTACAGGAGACAGAAGATGACCAAATACCTGAGCCTTGCCGTTTTCCCCGCCGCCCTGATCGCAGGCCTTTCGCTTGGCGTGATGGCCGAGGCCCGTGGCATGGGGATTGGCTTTGACTTCGATGCCGTTGACACCAACAGCGATGGCAAGGTGACGCCCGAGGAAATGCAAACCTTTCACCAAGGTCATGTGACCGCGATGGACGCCAACAGCGACGGTTTTATCGACACCGCGGAAATGCAAGCCTTCATGGCAGCACGGATGAGCGAGCGACTTGAGGATATGGCAAAGCGGCGCATAGAAGTGCAAGATGCGGATGGGGACGGCAAACTCAGTCTTGCAGAGGCGGGTCAGATGCCACGCAAAGACAAGATGATGTATTGGCTTGATAAAGACGGTGACGGCGCCATCAGCAAAGCCGAGTTGGAGCGCGCCCAAGCGAAGATGGAAAAGCGCTACAAGCGGCATCACGAAGGCGGAATGTTCGGCTATTGGGGTGACGACGACGCCGAATAAGAAAAGCGCTGACAGCACTTTGTCCCGGATGCGCCGGGACAAAGACAAATTGCCGTTCGCGGCAAACCGACCTAGTTTTGCCGCAGATGACAATGGCTTTGGATGCAACTGACACCGACGAAGACGATCGGCTTTTGGCCCGATACGGCAGCGGCGATCCGGCTGCCGCTGGCTTGGTCGTGGCGCGGTTCTTGCCGCTGGCCTACCGGATTGGTGTGCGGATGTTGAAAGATGCATCCCAAGCGGATGATGTGGCGCAAGAGGCAATGATCCGGCTGTTTCGGATGGCGCCAGGGTGGCAGCCGGGGCCGGCAAAGGTGACGACATGGCTTTACCGCGTGACGGTGAACCTGTGCGCCGATCATCTGCGCAAACGCCCGACACTGCCTTTGGATGCCGCACAAGATGTGGCGGACGGGTCCGCGACGGCAGAAGACCGGCTGGTCGCGAAAGACCGCAGTGTGGCACTTGATCTGGCCTTGGGTGATTTGCCGGAACGCCAAAGGCTTGCGGTGGTCTTGCGCCATATCGAAGGGCTTGCGAACCCAGAGATCGCAGAGGTTATGGGGATCGGCACCGAGGCGGTCGAAAGCCTGATTGCACGGGGCAAACGCGGATTGACAGCAGCGCTGGCGGGGCAGCGCGCGGCATTGGGGTATGATGATGACTAAGCCAGATCACGATAATGAGCGGGCTGTGGATGCGGCCTTTGCATCATTGCGGGCCAACCCGCCGCACCCTTCGAGCGAACTATTCGACAAGGTATTGGCGCGGGCACTGGCCGAGCAGCCGGTGTTTGGTGGGGCCAAGGATTGCGCGGAAGCCGTGGCTCTGCCGGGGTTTTGGGCAGAAGTTCTGGGGATATTTGGCGGTTGGCGGGGGGCCGGCGGTCTGACCACGGCGATGTTGGTCGGGCTGGTGATTGGCCTAAGTGGCACGGTTCAGTTGCCGATTTATGAGGTCACGGGTGAAATGTTGGATCTGATGCCCGGCGGAACCGAGATTTTCGCGGAAATGAACCTGGAGAATGAAAATGGCTAACGGTCACAACCAAGATATGGGCACATCCGTTGCGCCAGGAAAAATCAGCCGGACCTTGCGGATTATCTTGATCCTTTCCTTGGGATTTAACCTCTTGATTATCGGGCTTTGGGCCGGAGCGGCGATGAGCGGGCACGGGCGGGCGATGCACCGGATGGCGATGGATGTGGGGTTCGGGCCTTTGACCATGGCCTTGTCGCGCGAGGATCGGAAATCGATGCGTCAGGCCTTTTTGCGCGATATGCCGGATCTGGACGCGGGAAAGCAAGCAGCCGCGCTTGATTTTGCCGATCTGGTTGCGGCCTTGAAGGCCGAGCCATGGGATAGCGCCGCCGCGGAAGCGGCATTGGTCCGGCAAGGCAAGCGTAGCGAAGCGCGGCTGGCGCAAGGGCGGGAGGTGTTGTTGCGCCATATCGCGGGCATGTCGGCGGCAGAGCGGCAGGCATTCGCCGAACGCATTGAAGAAGCCCTGACCCGGCATCGACACCGGGGTCGTTAGGGCCCCGGTTGCACTTGGTGAATCAGTACCTGCCGTAAGTTCCGGCCCCGGCAATGGGTCTTGCTCAGGCGGCAGTACGATCGACGGTTACTTGATTGCGGCCTTCAGCTTTGGCGGCAAGTAACGCCTTGTCGGCACGTTCCAACATCTCTTCGACGGGTACTTCGCTGCCGCCGACGCCGCCAATTGCAAGCCCTATCGACAAGGTGACCGAAACGTTTCGCCCGCTTGGTGCCTGAATTGGCTGGTCCGCCACAGCCCGGCGCAGCCGCTCGGCGGTGGCATGGGCCGCTTCGATGCTGGTGTCGGGCAAAACCGCCAAGAACTCTTCCCCGCCGATTCTTGCGACAAGATCAACGGTTCTGAGAT
>JBAUHP010000321.1:0-12526 GCA_049680345.1 Albidovulum sp.
GCGACAGGCCGGGGAAGGCGGAAAACGGGCCATCGCTGGTGACCTCGGCAATCGACAAGCGCCAGATCATCTTGCCGTCTTGATCGTTGCGCGCAATCTCATGCGTGGTGCCGCCGCCGTTTTTCCATGGTTGGGTGCGAAAATCGGCGGGCAGGAGAAAGCGCATGGTTGTTCCTTTGGGGGGGTGGGATCGCGATCAGGCTATCACCCAAATTCCGCCGGTCCAGCGGTAAATGGCGCGCTTATTCAAATAGGGGCACAGCTTTGGAACAGAAGCGGGTGGTGATGATAGCGGCTGGGGGGATGGCACGCAGTCGGGTGGTTTGCTGATGGATCTAGGCAATCGTTATTCTGCAGACCGCTGTGCGTTGGCGCATGACAAACACTATTGGTACCGCGAAGGCAAAAGCAGATCGCCTCACCCCAAACAATATGCATTTCTGGCTTTGTCTGAAGAAGGTTATCCCTACCACGGTGCAAGAAAAGCACGATGCGATGGACCGCTTGCCCAAAGAGTTGACCGGCATGATGGTGTCCGGAGACATGCTTTGGGTGATCGCCATTGACGAAGGCGCCAAGGATAGCCTTTGGGCGCGTCTGGTGAGATAAATGTATTGCTTTCTGGCTTATTTAGGGGAGAAGCTGGAAGCTGGAGAAATTTCATGAAAAAAAGTTTATTGATAGCCGTTCCTTTGGTTTCGGTTATTGCCGGATGTAGTCAAACCGTAACTATGGAGGCTGCAAGCGTTACCCGATATCAAAATGGATCGGAGTGGGTGATGACCGGAGAATTGGATGGGAGCCTTGATGGTTCCAGTGTTACCCGCCTAGCAGGTAATGGATTGAATTGCGAAATGCACATGACACGGCAACCTGATAGATCGACAGCGGGCACAATGAACTGCACAGATGCGACAGGTCAGTTGGTTTATAGCGAGCCGCAGGTTGTTCCAGCTGAAGAAGTTTCGATGTCTCTCAATGGCACTTATGTCAGTGAAGTAAATACCCCTGAAGGACGCGGTACGATGGCATTTGGATGGGGCAACCGCGCAGATATTGAAGGTCTCCGGTCTCTTCTGCCTTGATAGCTGGACAGGTGGGCTAGCCTTTGTGATGTTCCGAGGAAAAATGACCTGCCCCTAGCGGGGCAGCCTGGGTGCGAGGGCAGATCGGACAAAACCCGCAGACAAGCGGCATATCCTGCCAAGGTCGCACCCTCATTCTAAAATGGTTTATGCCTTGGAAAATCAGACGGTTTTCGAGCTGACTGGTATGCGAACAAAGACCCCCTATTTCCTGCCAACTTCGCACGCCTCTAAATCAACCTTTTAGAAACGGTATTCGTCGGGCAGATCGAACCCGAACTGTTCGGCGAACCCGGCCAGCGCACGGTCTGCAAAACGGTCATGTTTCCAGCGCAGGCGATCAAAGGTGGCTTGGTGCATTCCCTTGGGTTTGTTCCAAGGCTCTGGGCCGTTCAGCACCCCACCTTCCCAGCCCAGTTTATCCCTGATCCTATCAGCTTTGCGGGCGGCTCGATCCCCCGGCTTTTCACGCTGAGAAGGATAGGCCAGCTGGTAGCAATGGCGGCACGCAAAGATTGCCCCACCGTAAAGGACAGCTATCCCCGCCCATATCTTGGCCGTTGCGGCGCTCAACCCTGATACCAACGCAGATCTTATATTTGCCGGAAAAGAGTAACTCATGCCGCCTGCCGAAGCGCGCTGAGGGGGCGCGGCGGCGGGCGCTTTCGTGGCGGCTGGTAGGCGAGAATACGCGCTATGTGGAGCGTCCGAGGCCGACTTCGCCGCCCTATCCGGGGCACGGCATGGTGGCGGGGCAAAGGCTGAGGGAAGATTGGTTTCCGTATTTGCGACGCGGGTGAAGCGACCTTTTGCGAATATTGTCACTGCTAAAGGGGGGATTGCACAGGTTCCGGGTCGCACAATGAGCTTGGCCCGCTTAACTCTGAAGCACACCAGAGCAGCGGGAGATGCCAATGCCTTTCCAAATCCACGCCCTTTCCAAAGCGCCTTTTGAGCATTTGTTCGCGCTGCCAGATGCAGATCTACTGGAGCGGAACATTCTGAGGGTGAAAGCGGACACAGACCCCGGCTTTCCGTGCAGGGTTAGCCTTGAAGACGCGAAGATCGGTGAAGAGCTTATCTTGGTGAATTACCGTCATCTGGAGGGCACTACCCCCTATGCCGCCAGTCACGCGATTTATGTCAGGAAGGACGCGCCACAGGCACGACTGGGTGTCGGCGAAGTCCCAATGGTACTTGCGATGCGGCTCTTGTCTGTGCGTGGATTCAACAAGCAGAATCTTATGGTCGAGGCGGATGTTATTGACGGCGCCTGTCTTGCCGAAAGACTTAAGGAAATGTTTGCAAAAAAAGAAATAGAGTTCGTCCATATTCACAATGCAAGACAAGGCTGCTTTGCAGCCAAGGCAACGCGCCAATAAGTGCTCAGGCGGATGAGGGACCGCCATGTTGACCGCCGGCCTCTACGCGCCGCATTCAACCGGCGTCTTGCGTAACGCTACGATACCAGTTGACGATCTTGGCGCGTTCATGGGGTTCGATGAACGACACATTGGCGGGCGGCATCGCATGGGTGACGCCGGCTTGCAGATAGATCTTGCGGGCTTGGGCGGCGATCTGGGCGGGTGTTTCCAGACGCACGCCTTTGGGGGCCCAGTGGATGCCCTCATACCCCGGTTCTGACGCATGGCACATCGAGCAGCGGCCCAGCACGATGTCTTGGACCGCGTCGAAGCCTTCGGCGGCGGCGAAGCGTTGGGCGGCGGGGGTCAGCCTAGCCTCGGCCTCGGGCGCGCTTTGGAACAAGGGTGCGGTGGAAAGCCATGCAATCAGAAGGAAGATCAGCGCAGTGGCAAGCCATGTCCAGGTGGGGCTGACTTGGCGCGCATGGCGGCTATTGAACCAGTGGCGGATGGTGACGCCCATCAAGAACACCAGGCTGGCGATGATCCAGTTATTCTCGGTCGCGAAGGCCAGGGGATAGTGGTTCGACAGCATCATGAATATGACGGGCAAGGTGAGGTAATTGTTATGGGTTGAGCGCTGCTTGGCGATCTTGCCGTATTTCGCATCGGGGATACGGCCCGCTTGCAGGTCGGCGACCACGATGCGCTGATTGGGCATGATGATCATGAAAACATTGGCCGACATGATCGTGGCGGTGAATGCTCCAAGGTGCAAAAGGGCTGCGCGGCCCGAAAACACATGGGTGTAGAAATAGGCCATGGCCACAAGGATGAGGTAAAGCAAGACCATCAGCCGGGTATTGTCATCGCCAAAGCGCGATTTGCAGATCAGGTCATAGGCGAGCCAGCCGAAGGCAAGCGATGCCAGGGAAATGGCAATGGCCTGCCAGACCGGAATATCCAGAACCTCGGGATCGACCAGATAAAGGTCGGCCCCCAGATAATAGACCAGGAACAACAGCGCAAAGCCCGAAAGCCAGGTCGCATAGCTTTCCCATTTGAACCAGATCAGATCGCCGGGCATCTGGTCAGGGGCCACCAGATATTTCTGGATATGGTAAAAGCCGCCGCCATGGACCTGCCATTCCTCGCCATCCGCCCCGCTGGCCAGATTGCGATCGCGGTGCAGGCCAAGATCAAGCGCTATGAAGTAGAAGGATGACCCGATCCAGGCGATTGCGGTGATCACATGCAGCCAGCGGACCGCGAATTCCAGCCAATCACTGAGCACGATGAAATCATACATGGTCGCAGCCCCTCTTATGCGGTTTGCAAAGACCCTATACCGATGGCCATCTTCCTGATAATTCCAATAATGGATCAGAACTTTCAAAGTTTTCTATAGAATAGACGTTTGGATACGGGGCAGCCAAGGGGGTAGATGGCATGTCATATGTGAATAACCTCAAGATGTTCGTGCGGGTCTTTGATCTTGGGTCGATGTCGGCGGCGGCGCGTGATCAGCGCACCTCCCCGGCGGTGGCCTCGGCACGGATCGGGGATCTGGAAAAGCATCTGGGGATCAGGCTGTTCAATCGCACCACGCGGCGGCTTCAGCCAACCGAAAACGGCCGGTTGTTTTATGAGGGTGCCAGCAAGGTGCTTGAGGCGATTGATGATGCCGAGGCGGCGGTCATGGCCTCGACCCTCAATCTGCGCGGGTCGATCTTTGTGGCAGCACCTTTGGGTGTCGGGCGGCGGTTTATTGCGCCGCATGTGCCGGCGTTCAAGGATGAGTATCCGCAGATTGACGTGCGCTTGCGGCTGTCGGACCGGATTATTGATGTGATGGGCGAGGGGCTGGATATGGCCTTTCACATGGGGGCACTTGAAGACAGCTCGCTCAAGATGCGGTTGGTGGCGGATTGCCCGCGGCTTTTGTGCGCGGCCCCCAGCTATGTCGCGAAGCGCGGCGATCCGGCGGATGGCGATGCGATCTTGCGCGACGGGCATGATTGTCTGAACCTGCGTTTCCCCGGCGCGCGCGAGTTTCAGTGGACATTAAGCACGCCGCAAGGCCCGAAGCGGTTTGAGGTGGCGGGGCCGTTTGAAACCGATGACGGCGATGTGCTGACGGCATGGGCGCTGGATGGGCGCGGCATCATCCTCAAACCGATATTCGAGGTGGCAGAGCATCTGAAATCAGGTGCCTTGGTGCCGGTGGCGGCAGCCACGCCGCCGTTGCCGGTGCAACTGTCCTGTCTGACCCAGCACCGGCGCTTGCGTGACCCCAAGATCCGGGTCTTTACCGATTTCATCATTGCGCAGTGTCGGGCCGATCTGGCGCGCGTCAGTGCCGGGATCGGGGCGGCCGGGGAGGTGACGGATGGCGCGCTCTGTGATTAGGCTTGACCTAAGCGTGGCTGTGGAATGAATTGCTTTTTGCCGAAGTCGTGATCGGTAAGAAGTGGTGCGTCGCGGTCTGGCCAAAGAGGACGCTGAAATGGCAATTGAAAAAACCGAAGTTCTTGTCGTTGGCGGCGGTCAGGCGGGTGTGGCGATGAGCGAACATCTGAGCAACAGCGGTGTGGCGCATCTGGTTTTGGAGCGACACCGGATTGCCGAACGCTGGCGTACGGAACGGTGGGATTCGCTGGTGGCCAATGGGCCTGCCTGGCATGATCGGTTTCCGGGCATGGAGTTTTCAGACACAGACCCGGATGCGTTTCCGGGCAAGGAGGCGGTTGCAGATTATTTCGTCGATTACGCCAAGCAGATCGGCGCCCCTATCCGCTGCGGGGTTGAGGTGACGCAAGTGCAAAGGAATGCCGGGCGACCGGGGTTTAGGGTGGAGACGTCAAAGGGGGTGATCGAGGCCGATTTCGTGGTTGCGGCCACGGGGCCGTTCCAGCGCCCGATCATGCCCGACGTTATCCCAAACGATGAAGGGGTCATGCAGATTCATTCCAACGCCTACCGCAACCCGGATCAGCTGCCCGAAGGTGCTGTGCTGGTGGTGGGTGCGGGGTCGTCGGGCGGGCAGATCGCGGATGAGCTATTGCGGGCGGGGCGGCGGGTTTACCTTTCGGTCGGCCCGCATGGTCGCCCGCCGCGCGCCTACCGCGGCCGCGATTTTGTCTGGTGGCTGGGGGTGTTGGGCAAATGGGATCTGGGCGCACCGGCACCGGGGACGGAACATGTGACCATCTCGGTCAGCGGGGCGCAGGGTGGCCAGACGGTTGATTTCCGGCGTATGGCGGCGCGCGGTATGGTGCTTGTCGGGCGGGCAGGCGGTTACAAGGATGGGGTGATGTCATTCGCCCAAGATCTGGGACGGAACATCGCCCAAGGGGACGCCGATTATCTGTCGGTTCTGGATGAGGCCGACGCCTATATTGCCCGAAATGGCCTGAATTTTCCCCTAGAACCTGAAGCCCGCGTTATTGGCCCGGACCCCGATTGCGTGACCAACCCCATTTTGGAGTTGAATCTGGCAGAGGCCGGCATAACCTCGGTCATCTGGGCCACCGGCTTTGCGGTGGATTACAGCTGGATGAAGTTTGACGCTTTTGACGAGAAAGGCCGCCCGAAACACCAGCGCGGTGTATCGGTAGAGCCGGGGGTTTATTTCCTCGGGCTGCCCTGGCAGTCGCGCCGGGGGTCATCCTTCATCTGGGGGGTGTGGCATGATGCCAAATATGTGGCCGATCAGATAGTGATTCAACGAAGCTATCAGGCTTATTCGGCCAAGCAAGACTGACGATAAAGACCGATCAAAAGGATATGCCAGATGGCCCATACCCGCATCCGCAAGTTCAATACCCGCGATACCTACCCCGAACAAAAACTGGATAATGACCTTTGCCAAGCCGTTGTCACGCGCGGCGGGCGCACGGTTTATCTGCGCGGACAATGCCCGCAAGAGCTTGATACCGCAAAGAATATCGAAAGCCATGATGCAGCGGAGCAGACCCATAAGGTGATGCAAAACATCAAGCAATTGATTGAGGAATGCGGGGGCGAGATGGCGCATCTGGTCAAGGTCGTGGTCTACCTCACCGATGTGCGCCACCGCGAGGCGGTGTATAGGGTGATGGGCGAATATATCCGGGGGGTGCATCCGGTATCCACCGGTGTCACCGTCACGGCATTGGCGCGGCCCGATTGGCTGGTCGAGATTGATGCAACAGCGGTGATACCGGATTAGGGGGTAGCATGACCTTTTCACTTGTCGCACGCTGCGCGGAGACCGGCATGTTCGGGGTGGCGGTTTCATCCTCGTCCCCCGCAGTGGCGGCACGGTGTTCTTATGCGCGGGCGGGCGTGGGCGCGGTTGCGAGCCAGAACATCACCGATCCGACACTGGGGCCGCTGGCCCTTGACCTGATGGCAGGCGGGATGAGTGCGACCGAGGCGGTGGAAGAGATCCGGCGCCAAGCGGCGTTTATCGACTACCGGCAGGTGCTGGCGGTAGATGGGGCGGGGCGCACGGCGGTGCATTCGGGGGCACAGGCGCTGGGCATCTGGACCTCGGCCCAAGGGGTCGATGTGGCCTCGGGCGGGAATATGCTGGCCAATGACGGGGTGCCGCAAGCGATTGTGCAGGGGTTTGAAGGCGCGCGCGGCCATCTTGGGGATCGGTTGATCGCGGCTTTGCGCGCGGGCCTGGTGGCCGGTGGTGAGGCCGGGCCGGTGCATTCGGCGGGCATGAAGATCGTGGGCAAGGTCAGTTGGCCCATCGCCGACCTGCGCTGCGATTGGAGCGAGGATTGCCCGATTGAGGCGGTGGCGCTGGCCTGGGATGTCTATAGGCCGCAGCTTGACGCCTATATCCAGCGCGCGCTGGATCCGCGTGCGGCGCCTTCCTACGGGGTGCCGGGCGACGAATAGGAACAGGCGTAAGGGAGGCCTAAAGATGACTGCAATCGATGCGATGCGGGCGAAATTACAAGCCCTTGCCGACTTGCCTGATGACCGCCCGATGGGATTGACGGGCGCGTTTTACACCTCGGCCGCCTACTTCGAATGGGAAAAGGCGCATGTGTTGGCGCGAGGCTGGTTTTGCCTTGGCCGGGTGGATGAAATCCCTAAGCCGGGTGATTTCTTCACGCTTCAATTGTTGGATGAGCCGATTGTGGTGGTGCGCGGCGATGATGCCGAGATACGGGTTTTTTCGAATGTCTGTCGCCACCGGGGGATGCCTCTGGCCGAGGGACGGGGCAATATCAAGCGGTTCGTGTGTTCCTATCACGCCTGGGCTTACGGGCGGGATGGGGCGCTGTTGCGGGCCGCTCGGATGGAGAATGCGGGTTTCGATGCGGGGGCGTGCAGGCTGCACGGCTTTGCGGCGCAGATCTGGCAGGGGTTCATCTATGCCTCATTGGACAGCGACGCCCAGCCATTTGGCGCAGAATCCGGCGGGCTTGACCGGCTGGTCGCCCCCTATGAGACCGAGAAGTTTCGCCTGGTCCATGTCGCGCAAGAACTGTGGCGCTGCAACTGGAAATCTTTGGTTGAGAATTTCATGGAAGGCTACCATCTGTCGGTGGTCCACCCCCAGACATTGCATGGCTACACCCCGACCGGGCTTGCTAAGAAAACCGCATCGGGCCCGGGTTTCACCAGCTATGCGGCGAACTATCCCGAGGGTATTGCCACCCGGGGTCGTGGCGCGCCGGGGCTGAGTACGGCTGAGCGCCAACGCTCTGCTTTGTTCGCGCGCTTTCCGGGGCAGGTTGCAAGCCAGGCGGCCAGCCTTTTGGTGTCTTTGACGATTTTGCCGCGCGCCGTGGATCTGATTGAGGTCAAATGGACGATGTCGGCCTACGGCGACGATCTGGACGATGACACGATCCGCCAGCGCATAGCACTTTGGGAAGAAGTCAACACGGAAGACCGCGAAAAGCTGGAACGGATGCAAGGGGCGCTGTCATCTGCCTATGCGGGTGGCGGGCCGTTGGCCGGGGCGGATTACGAAGGCACGATCCGCGATTTTGTGATCTGGCTGGCGCAATGTGATAGGGCCACCGCTGGTGAACCGGCGCTTGCGGAAACTGTGGGGGCCTGACGGGGGGACGAAGGGGGAACCGGGGCATGGCTTTACGCTTTACCCTTCGCCAGCTTGAATATTTCGTCGCCGTGGGCAAGTGCGGTTCCATCGCTTTGGCGGCCGCGAAGGTCAATGTCTCATCCCCGTCGATCTCGGCCGCGATTTCACAGCTGGAGGCGGAATTTGGCCTGCAACTATTCGTGCGCCGCCATGCGCTGGGCCTGTCGCTGACGCAAGCAGGGCGGCAGTTTTTGGAACGCGCGGAACGGATCTTGGCGGAAGCCACCGCCCTAAACACCTTGGCCAATGACATTTCGGGCCATGTGCGGGGGCCATTGTCAATCGGCTGCCTTTTGACCTTCGCGCAATTGATGGTGCCGATGCTGCGGCGCAAGTTTGAGGAGCGTTACCGCGAGGTTCAGGTGCGCCAGCACGAGCTTGATCAGCATGAGATTTTCGCCAAATTGCGCGGCGCTGAGATTGACGTGGCCCTGACCTATGATCTTGAAATCCCACCTGATCTGACGTTCATCCCGCTGGTCGAACTGCCGCCTTTCGCGCTTTTGGCCCAATCCCATCCTTTGGCAGAGCAGTCACAGGTTTCGGTGGCCGAACTGGCCAAACATCCGATGGTGCTGTTGGATCTGCCCAATAGCCGCGATTATTTCTTGCAGCTTTTCGCCAAGATCAACGCCCGCCCCCATATCGCCGAGCGGACCCGCGACATGGCGGTGATGCGGTCGCTTGTGGCCAATGGCTTTGGCTATTCGATTGCCAATGTGCGCCCGCTTAGCGATCTTGCGCCCGATGGGCTGAAGCTGTGCTTTGTGCCGCTGGCAGGCGAGGTGCAGCCCTTGCGGATGGGGCTGGCAATGGCGGAAGGTGCGCAAAATGTGCTGACTGTGCGGGCGTTCGTCGATCATTGCCGCGCGCTGATCAGTGCCGACAGCGTGCCGGGCATGAGGATGGGCGGATAGAGGCAAGGCGGGCCCAACTTTGGGGCCGCAAGGGGGGAAAAGATTTTGCGCGACCCACGGTATAATATCTTGTTCGAGCCGGTGAAGATCGGCCCGCTTACGGCCAAGAACCGCTTTTATCAGGTGCCGCATTGTAATGGTGGCGGCTACCGGGACCCTTCGGCCGCCGCCGAGATGCGCGCGATCAAGGCCGAAGGCGGCTGGGGCGTGATTTTCACTGAGCAATGCGAGATGCATCACAGCTCAGAAATCACACCCTTCATTGAGTTGCGGCTTTGGGAAGACAAAGACATCCCGCAGTTGCGCAAGATGTCCGAAAAGATGAAAAGCCATGGCGGGCTTGCCGGGATTCAGCTGGCCTATTCGGGGATCAATGGCCCAAATCTATACTCCAAAGAGGTGCCGCTGGCGCCATCCGCCTTGCCGATCCGCACCTTTACCAATGATCCTGTGCAAGCACGGGCCTTGATGAAGTCCGAGATTGTCGATCTGCGGCGCTGGTTTGTGAATGCGGCCAAACGCTCCAAAACTGCAGGGTTTGATTTGATTTGCCTTTACGGCGCGCATGGCTTTGGGATCTTTCAGCATTTCTTGAGCCGTGCCACCAACCAGCGCACCGATGAATATGGCGGCAGTCTGGAAAACCGTGCGCGCTTTGCGCGCGAAGTGATCGCCGATATGCGCGATGCGGTGGGCGATACGATGGCGATCACCTTGCGGGTGTCGCTGGATGAAAGCATCGGGGATCTGGGCTTTTCCAATGCCGAGGTCCGCGATTTCATCGAGATGAACCGCGATCTGCCCGATCTTTGGGATCTTGCCCAAGGTACATGGGAAGATTGTTCGGGAACCTCGCGTTTCAAAGAGGAAGCGGCACAAGAAGAGTTGGTGCGCGGTATCCGGGCGCTGACCGATAGGCCGGTGGTTGGGGTGGGCCGGTTTACCAGCCCGGATGTGATGGTGCGGATGATCAGCTCTGGCACCTTGGATTTCATCGGCTGCGCGCGCCCCTCGATCGCCGATCCGTTCTTGCCCAAGAAGATCGAAGAGGGCCGGATCGAGGATATCCGCGAATGTATCGGCTGCAATATTTGCGTGACGGGGGACACGACCATGTCGATCAGCCGCTGCACGCAGAACCCGACCTTCATGGAAGAATGGCGCAAGGGCTGGCACCCCGAAAAGATGAACGCCAAAGGCCCAAGCCAAAATGTGCTTATCGTCGGCGCCGGGCCTGCGGGGCTTGAAGCCGCATGGGCGCTTAGCCGCCGTGGCTATGATGTGGCTTTGGCAGAAGCGGGCCGGGCCCTGGGCGGGCGTGTGGCGCGCGAGTGCCTTTTGCCGGGGCTTTCGGCCTGGGGGCGGGTGCGAGATTACCGCGCCTATCAACTGAGCCAGGTCAGCAATGTCGAAACCTATTTCGACAGCCGTCTTACGGCGGATCAGATCCTTGAGTTTGGCTTTGAACATGTGGCGATTGCGACCGGCGCGCTGTGGCGGCGTGACGGCGTGGCGCGTCAGCATGTGGTGCCCTTTCCCATGGATGCGGCAATGCCCGTCTATACGCCCGACGATCTGATGGCGGGCAAATTGCCCAATGGCCGGGTCGTCATCTATGATGATGACCATTATTATATGGCCAGCGTTCTGGCCGAGTTACTGGCGGCGGATGGTGCTGAAGTGATATTTGTGACACCTTCGGCCTTTGTATCCGATTGGACGAATTTCACGCTGGAACAAGCGGCGGTGCATCGGCGTCTGGCCGGGCTTGGGGTTGAGATTGTGTTGAACCGGGGGGTGGCAGAGATTGGCGCGGATCATGTGGTGACCAATTGCACCTATACGGATGCGCGCCTGCGGATTGCGGCCGATGCGGTGGTGATTGTGGCCTCGCGCCTGCCCGAAGATGCGGTTTATCATGAACTCTTGGCGCGCCAAGGCGATTGGGCCGATGCGGGGATCAGATCGGTGCGGCGGATGGGCGATGCCGAGGCGCCGGGGCCGATTGCCTGGGCGACCTATGCGGGCCACCGCTATGCGCGGGAATTGGACGGTGAAGATATCGGTGACGCGCTGCCGTTCCGGCGTGAGATTGCAGAACTGGCTTTGGATTAGGGGTTTGGGATGAGCATGACTGTGGCCTTGCTGGAGCGGCTGATCGCCTTTCCGACGATAAGCCGTGACAGCAACCTGAAGTTGATCGCTTTCGTGCAGGATTTCTTGCAGAGCCGCGGTTTTGAGGTGCATCGGGTGACGGACGCAAGCGGGAAAAAGGCCGGGCTTTTCGCGCGGCTTGGCCCCGCAGACGCGCCCGGCATCATGCTGTCGGCCCATAGTGATGTGGTGCCGGTTGCAGGGCAGGATTGGAGCGGTGATGCCTTTGTGATGCGCAGCAAGGACGCGCGCCTTTACGGGCGCGGGGCCACCGATATGAAGGGTTTCCTGGCCGCGATGCTGGCCCTGGCGGACCGTGCGCAGGGGGCGGTGCTGGCCGAGCCGTTGAAATTCGCGATCTCCTGGGATGAGGAGGTCGGCTGTATCGGCATTCCCCAGATGTTGCCGCATCTTGCAAGCACCATCGGCAAGCCGCGCCTGTGCATCGTGGGTGAACCTACGTCGATGCAGATTGCGCTTGGGCATAAGGGCAAGGTGGCGTTGCGCGCCCTTTGCCATGGCCGCGCGGGCCATTCGGCGCAAGCGCCCCTGCATCTCAATGCGTTGCATATGGCCACGGATTTCATCGCCGGTCTGCGCGGGCTTCAGGCCGATCTGGCCACAACCGGGGCGCGCGATGATGATTACGATGTGGGCTATGCAACGCTGCATGTCGGGCGGCTGTCGGGAGGGACGGCGCTGAACATCGTGCCGGACCGTGCCGAGATTGAATTTGAATATCGCTATCTGGCCGGGCAACCGCCGGCAATGATCGAACAATCGATCAGGGATCTGGCCGCAGCCGTGGTGGCCCCCTTGCGCGCGGCCCATCCGCAAGCGGCAATTGAGGTTGCGGTGACCAATGCCTATCCGGGCCTTGGCACAGCGCAAGGT
>JBAUHP010000322.1:0-3758 GCA_049680345.1 Albidovulum sp.
CCTTGGCCTTCCCCGCCTTCCTCAAACCAAAGGACGCTGAACCCATGCGCAGCTTCTTTTTCTCCCTTGCCGCCCTTGCCATCTTGACCCTTGGCTTTTGGGCCTACCGCGAGAATTACCGCACCCAGGGCGAGCTTGGCGAATTGCGGGCACTTCAGGCCGAAGTCGGCAAATTGCGCGAAAGCCTAGGCATGTTGCGGGCCGAATGGGCCTACCTTAACCGCCCCGACAGATTGCGCGAATTGGCAGATATCAACTTTGAACGCCTTGGTCTTTTGCCGTTTGAGGCGCAGCAATTTGGTGCTGTGTCGCAAGTCACATTCCCTGCGCCGCCATCTGTGTTTGACCCAAACTCCATCACGAACACCATCGCAACCATCGCGTCCTTGGAGGAGAGCCAGTGATCCGCACACCGCTTCGCCCGCTTGCCCGCATCCTTTCGGCCCGCAGCAAGGGCGAAAATCCCGATGTGATTGAACGCGAGAACCTGCGACTGCGCCATGAGGCGATGCGCGATACCGCCCGCAACATGGCCGGCGGACGCCTAGCGTTGCTGGGGATTGCATTCGTGATCGGCTTTGGGGCGGTGGGGTCGCGTATGGCGGTGCTTGCCTCAAGCGAGCCGGTCGAGCCGCGCAGTTCCGCTTCGGCCAATACCATTGCAACCGGGCGCGCCGATATCACCGACCGTCAGGGCCGGATTTTGGCCACCAACCTTGCCACCCATGCCCTATATGCCCAGCCCCAACAGATGGTTGACCCCGTGGGCACGGCTGAAAAGCTGGTCATGGTGTTTCCAGATCTTGACGTTGAAAAGCTGATCCGTGACTTTACCGGGGCCAAGAAATTTCTGTGGATCAAGCGCAAAATCTCGCCCGAACAGATGCAGCTGGTGCATGAAATCGGCGAGCCGGGCTTGTTATTCGGCCCCCGCGAAATGCGCCTATATCCCAATGGTGCCTTGGCATCGCATATCGTCGGCGGGGCGGCCTTTGGCCGCGAGGGCGTCGCGTCGGCAGAAGTCATCGGCACCGCAGGCGTTGAAAAAACCTTCGATAACTGGCTGCGTGATCCGGCCAATGGCGGCGCGCCGCTGGAACTTTCGGTTGACCTGACCATTCAATCCACCGTCGAAGAGGTGCTTGATGGCGGCATGAAGCTTATGCAAGCCAAGGGCGCGGCGGCGATCTTGATGGATGTGCACACCGGCGAGATTATCGCCATGGCCTCTTTGCCCGACTTTGACCCCAACACCAGACCGCAGCCGCTGACCAAGGGCAATGCCGACGACAGCCCGCTTTTCAACCGCGCGGTTCAGGGGGTTTACGAGCTTGGCTCTACCTTCAAGATTTTCGCGGTGGCGCAGGCGCTCGAACTTGGCCTTGTCAGCCCCGATACGATGATGGACAGCAAAAGCCCGATGGTTTGGGGCAAATACCGCATCCGCGATTTTCACAATTACGGCAATGAACTTTCGGTCACGGATGTGATTGTGAAGTCATCCAACATCGGCACTGCGCATATAGCACAGCTAATCGGAATCGAGCGTCAGCAAGAATTCTTGCGGTCCTTGGGTCTGATGGCCGCCACGCCGGTTGAATTGATAGAAGCGCCGGGGGCCAAGCCGCTGCTGCCCAAAAGATGGTCAGAGATTTCGATGCTGACCATCTCTTATGGTCACGGCCTGTCGGCAAGCCCGCTGCATCTGGCCACGGCCTATGCTTCTTTGGTCAATGGCGGCACGCGGGTGACGCCAACGGTGCTGAAATCACCTGCCCCCCAGCAAGGCGAACGCATCGTCAGCGAGCGTACATCAACCCGGATCCGTAGCATGTTGCGCGATGTGGTGGTGCGCGGCACAGCAAGTTTTGGCGATGTTCCGGGCTATGCGGTCGGCGGCAAGACCGGCACGGCAGATAAGGCAAAGCCCACGGGCGGCTATTATAAAGACAAGGTCGTGGCCACTTTCGCCTCGACCTTTCCGGCGCATGATCCCAAATATGTGCTGATCGTGACACTTGATGAACCGGTCGAAACCTCGGGCGATGAGCCGCGCCGGACGGCGGGCTGGACGGCGGTTCCGATCTCGGCAGAGATCACGCGCCGCGTTGCGCCGCTTTTGGGTCTGCGGCCAGAGGTTGAACCTACCGTCGATGCTGCGCTAACAATCGCCGGGAACTGACACCAACCGCGCGCGGGGGCGCATCTTATGTCTGTTGCGGCAAAATCACTGGCAGAACTTGGCCTTACCGCCCAATCCGGGCGCGATGCATGGATCACCGGGATTGCGGTTGACAGCCGCGTCGTGCGGGCCGGATACCTTTTCGCCGCATTGCCGGGGACAAATCTGCATGGCGGGGCCTTCATCCAATATGCTTTGCGCATGAAAGCGGCCGCAATCTTGACCGATCGTGCCGGGGCCGCGATGGCGCGGGCTGAATTGGCAGGCTCTGACGCGGCCTTGATCATCGCGGAAGATCCGCGTCAGGCCTTGGCCTGTGCGGCGGCCTTGTGGTTTGGCCGCCAGCCTGAGGTGCTGGTTGCGGTGACGGGCACCAATGGCAAAACCTCGGTCGCCACCTTCACCCGCCAGATCTGGGCCGAGATGGGGCTTGAGGCCTGCAATATCGGCACAACCGGGGTCGAAGGTGCCTTTACCGCGCCCTCGGGCCATACCACCCCAGAGCCGATCACCCTTCATCGGCTTTTGTCGGATATGGCCGCTGCGGGCGTCAGCCATGCGGCGATGGAGGCATCTTCGCACGGGCTTGAACAGCGCCGCCTTGACGGCGTGACCCTCAAGGCCGCAGCCTTCACCAATCTTACCCAGGACCATCTGGATTACCACGCGGGGTTCGAAGAGTATTTCGCCGCCAAAGCCGGTCTATTCACCCGGGTGTTACCCGACGAAGGCACCGCCGTGATCAATTTTGACGATGCGCATGGCGCGCAGATCGCGGCAATCGCGCGCGACCGTGGCCAAGCGATCATTGGCGTCGGTAAGGCCGCTGCCGCCGATCTGCGGATCTTGGGCCAGCGTTTCGATGCCTCGGGGCAAGATCTGCGGTTCTCATGGAAGGGTACGGCCCATATGGCGCGCTTGTCGCTTATCGGGGGATTTCAGGCCGCCAATGTGCTTGCCGCTTGCGGTCTGGCGATAGGTGCTGGGGCTGATGCCGATGCGGTCTTTGCGACCTTGCCGCGCCTGACCACCGTGCGCGGGCGCATGCAATTGGCGGCGGTTCGGGCCAACGGCGCGACGGCGTTCGTCGACTACGCCCATACGCCGGATGCGGTTGCAACCGCACTTCGGGCGCTGCGCCCGCATGTGATTGGCCGCATCATCGTGGTCTTGGGGGCAGGCGGTGACCGTGACCGGGGCAAGCGTCCGCTTATGGGGCAAGCGGCCGCCGAGAATGCCGATGTGGTCTTTGTCACCGATGATAATCCGCGCAGCGAGGATCCGGCGGTGATCCGCGCCGCCGTCCTTGCCGCATGCCCCGATGCGACCGAGATTGGTGACCGCGCCGAGGCGATTTTGCGCGGTGTTGATGCGCTTGGGCCGGGTGATGCCTTGTTGATTGCCGGCAAGGGTCATGAAACCGGGCAAACGGTCGGAGACGCCGTCTATCCCTTTGATGATGTTGAACAAGCCAGCGTGGCCGTCGCTGCCCTAGACGGGTTGATCTGATGGACGCGCTTTGGACCTCTGCCGATGCCGCCGCCGCGACCTCGGGGCGCGCCACGCGCGCATTTGC
>JBAUHP010000323.1:0-7027 GCA_049680345.1 Albidovulum sp.
AGCCTTGCCATGTATCGGAATAATCGCGTCCGGCAAGATAGCTTGACACACCATAGGTCAGCCCACGCTTTTCGCGCACTTCGGCCATCAGCCGGGCGGTAAAGCCCTGCCCGCCGATGATCTGGTTGAGCACATAGGCCGGGAAGAAGTCCGGATCTTCAAGCGCAACGCCCGGCTGGCCAAAGATCACCACCGATTGCGGCGTGTCGAAATCGACAATCGTGGTGCTTCCGGTCAAGGCGGCACCCACGGGTTTTGGCAAATCGGCGCCGGTTTGCGGCAGACCGGCCAAAAGATCATCCAGCAGCGCGCCCAGTTCGGCGGGCGTGATGTCCCCCACCGCCGAGACGTAAAGCCGATCTTGGGTCATGCTGGCGGCTTTGGCGGCAAGAATATCGTCGCGCGTCAGTGCGTTGACGGTTTCGGCGGTGCCAAATTCGCTGGAGCCATAGGGATGGTCGCCGTAGGCGATCTGATCATAGGTCTTTGCTGCGATCTCATTGGGGTCGGTGGCGTTCGCCTCGATGATCGACAGGATCTGGCCGCGCACCCGGTCGATCGCGGTTTGATCGAAATGCGGATCTATCAATGCGCTGCGGAGCAAATCGACAGAGGCTGCGCGGTTTTCCGTCAAGAACTGCGCCGAGATCGAAACCGTGTCAGCATCGGCATCAAAGCCAATGCGGGTTGCCAGGGATTCGCGCGCCTCGGCGAAACCCTGTGCATCAAGATCGCCCGCACCTTCTTCCAAAAGCGATGCCATCAGCATGACAGAACCGCGCTTGCCCGGCGCATCCAAAGAAGTGCCGCCGCGAAAACGGATATCAAGGGCGGTAAAAGGAATGCCGTGTTCTTCGACCAGCCAGGCCTTGATGCCGCCGGGGGAGGTGACCTCTTCTATCTTCACTTCGGCCAGTGCCGGATTGGTCAAGACAAGGCAGATCAGCGCCGCAAAAATGGCCCGCATCATTGTGTCACCTTTTCCGTTTCACTGCGCATCGCCCAGCCGGTTACCGCATGGCGGCGGTCAAGAACTTCGCGCGCGGCGGCCACCACATCTTCGGGGCTGACGGCCTGCAAGATGGCGGGCCAAGCCTGAACATCGGCCACCGTCAGGCCCGAGGTCAGCGCATCGCCATACGTGCGGGCCAGATCGCCAACATCGTCCTTTTGGTAGATCAGCTGGGCTTCCAGTTGCGATTTCAGGCGTTTGAACTGCCCTTCATCAACACCGTCTTCCAGAAAATCCGCCAAGACCTTGTCCATTGCCGCCTCAACTTCCGCCAGGCTGACACCGGGTGCCGGTGCGGCGTAAAGCGAGAATGTCGTGGCATCAAGCGACGTACCGCGGTAGCTGGCCCCTGCCCCGATGGCCAGTTTTTGATCGAACACCAAAGCCCGCGACAAAAGCGAGGTCTGGCTGTTGCCGCCCAGCAAGGCCGACAAAAGCGTAAGCGCTGCGGCCTTTTCTTGCGCCCCGGTGTTGCGTTCGGGGGCAAGATAGCTGCGGGTCACATAGGGGCGCGACAATCTGGGATCGACAAAGCTTAGGCGGCGTTCGGCCAACTGCGGCGGCTCTGCCGGGCGCAGCCGTTCGCTGATGCCGTCAGATGGGGCCAGCGGGCCATAATATTCTTCGGCCAGCTTTTGCACATTTTCCGGGTCAACATCGCCTGCGACAATCAGCGTGGCGTTGTTGGGGGCATAATAAAGCCGATACCAGTCCAGCGCGTCTTGCCTTGAAAGCTTTGCCATCTCTTGGCGCCAACCGATCACCGGCGTGCCGTAGGGGTGGTTCAGATATTGCGCCGCATTTAATTGTTCGCCAAAAAGCGACTCTGGCTGGCTGTCAATGCGCTGGCTGCGTTCTTCCAGGATCACTTCGCGTTCGGTGACCACATCTTCTTCGGACAAGATGAGGTTGCGCATCCGGTCCGCCTCCATCCGCATGACCAGATCAAGCCGGTCAGCGGCAAGGCGTTGGAAATAGGCGGTCTGATCGTAAGAGGTGAAGGCATTGTCATTGCCGCCGTTTGCCTCAACCACCTGCGATAACTCACCCGGCGCCATGTTTTCGGTGCCCTTGAACATCAGATGCTCAAGAAAATGCGCAATCCCCGAGGTGCCGGGTTTTTCATCGGCCGATCCGGCGCGATACCAGACCATATGGGTGACAACCGGGGCGCGGTGATCTTCGATCACGATGCCTTGCATGCCGTTTGCGAGTGTGAAGGTTGTCACCTCGTCCGCAAAAGCTGCGGGTGCGAGCAGCAAGGCCGCGGATAGTAAGCCAGAAAAGCGGATCACATTGATCCTCCTTGAAAAGTTCAGCCTATGTGTAGCGATATGGCTGGCCCGCTCAAGCCAGATGTCTTCACAGGCAGCACAATTCGGCGTTACTTCGCTGCTGCGGTTTCTTCTGGTGGGGCGCCAACGGTGCGCACGCCTGCGGCGCGCCAACGCTCAAGCTCCAGATACTGATCCAGCGTCATTGGCGCATAGGCTTTGTAATAGACATTGACGCTGAACAGCCGTTCAAGCAAACGGCCGTCGTTTTTGCGCCGATATTCAAGATCTTCCGCCGCCAGCGCGGTGCGAATATCAGATGCGGTGCCAAAACGCGTGGCATAAGACACAAGCCCGCCATTGCCTGCCGCAATGTTACCCGGTGTCAGCGCCGCCGGATTGCCCCCAAGGGCGGCAACGGCATCGGCTTCCGGGGTTGGATCGGTGATATTGCGGCCACCCGGCGTTGGGTCAGGCAATTGTGCCAGATCTTCGGGCATGGTCAGCGGCTTGGTCGGCAAAATCGCGAACTCATCCGGGCTGCGGCTTTGCGACTTGATGTGCATCAACTTCGGTACGGTTTCAGACCGGCCACAAGCAGACAGCGCCAGTGCCGTCACTGCCGCAACCCCAAGGATGCCAAATCTGATCCGCATATAAAACTCCCGCACTGACGACCCGTCTTAACCTATGAATATCGGCGCGTCACGGGGTCTTGTAGCGCCCGGCAAAAAACACCAGACCAAACGCCCCCAGAAAAATCGCCATATCGGCCACATTGAACGAATAAGGATTATCCCAACCGGGCAGCGATGTATTGAGAAAATCCGCAACCGCGCCGTAAAACAAGCGGTCTATGACATTGCCCAGCGCCCCGCCGATCAAAATGCCCGCGAAAATCTGCACCGCACGATTGCCGCGTTCGCGCCGCGCCCAAATCCAGATCCAGACCGAAATCGCAAGGGCCAGAAGAATCAGCAGCCAGCGTGTCAGATCGGCAGAATTGGACAAAAGCCCAAAGTTGATGCCCCGGTTCCACGCCATCCGGAACTGCAAATAGGGTGGGAACACCGCTATATATTGCACCCGCTCCAGCGCCAGCACATGAACGACCAGATATTTGCTGATCTGATCAAGGGCAAAAACCGCCACTGCCGCTGATAAAAGCTGCCGCATCCTGTCCTCAGTGCCTGAAATGGCGCATCGCGGTGAAGACCATGGCAAGGCCACGTTCGTCGGCTGCCGCAATCACATCAGCGTCGCGCATTGATCCGCCGGGCTGGATAATCGCCGTCGCACCCGCCTCTGCTGCCGCAATCAGCCCGTCGGCGAAGGGAAAGAACGCATCTGACGCCACGACAGAGCCTTTGGTCAGCGGCGTTGCAAGGCCCAAGGCCTCGGCCATGTCTTCGGATTTGCGCGCGGCGATACGGGTCGAATCAATCCGGCTCATCTGGCCTGCGCCGATACCGACTGTGGCGCCGTCTTTGACATAGATAATCGCATTTGATTTCACATGTTTAGCGACTTTCCACGCGAACATCAGATCGGCAAGTTCGGCATCCGTTGGCGCACGTTTGGTCACCACTTGCAAGGCATCTGCGGCCAGACTGCCATTGTCGCGGTCTTGCACCAAAAAGCCCCCCGCGACCTGACGGAACGTCAGCCCTGCCGTGGCCGGATCGGGCAAGGCATCGACGGTCAACAAACGCAGGTTCTTTTTACCGGCAAAAACCGCGCGCGCCGCATCATCCGCACCGGGGGCAATGACGACCTCGGTAAAAATCTCGCAAATCTCTTCGGCAGTGGCGCCGTCAAGCACCCGGTTCAGCGCGACGATACCGCCAAAGGCAGAGGTGCGGTCGCAATCATAGGCGCGCTTGTAAGCCTCTAGCAAACTGCCGCCACGTGCCACGCCGCAGGGGTTGGCATGTTTGATGATCGCGCAAGCGGGTCCTTGATCGGCCCCGAATTCAGCGACCAGTTCAAAGGCGGCATCGGTATCGTTGATGTTGTTATAGCTCAGCTCTTTGCCTTGCCATTGGCGCGCGGTGGCGACGCCGGGACGGCCAGAACCATCGGTGTAAAAGGCAGCCCCTTGATGTGGGTTTTCGCCGTAGCGCAACGGTTGCGCCAGCGTGCCGCCAAAGGCGCGGGCGGGCGGGGTGTCAGCGCCGATGGCCCCTGCCATCCAGCTTGACACTGCCGCGTCATAGACTGCCGTGCGGGCAAAGGCGCGCTGCGCCATGGTTTTGCGAAACGAAAGGCTGGTCTGGCCATCCGACGCGGCCAGTTCGGCCAACAGCCCGTCATAATCTGCCGTATCGGTCACCACGGTGACAAAGCCGTGGTTCTTGGCAGCGGCGCGAATCATCGCCGGGCCGCCGATATCGACGTTTTCGACACAGGTGGCGTAATCGGCGCCCGAAGCGACCGTGGCCTGAAACGGGTAAAGATTGACCACCAGAAGGTCGATCGGAAGGATGTTGTGGTCTTGCATCGCGGCCATATGGGCAGGGTCATCGCGCAGGGCCAAAAGCCCGCCATGCACCATCGGGTGCAGGGTCTTGACCCGCCCGTCCATCATTTCGGGAAAGCCCGTCACCTCGGCCACATCGCGCACCGGCAGGCCCGCATCGCGCAGCATCTGCGCCGATCCGCCGGTTGACAGAAGCTCCACCCCGCGGTCATGCAAGGCGCGGGCGAAATCGACCAGACCGGTTTTGTCGAAAACCGACAAAAGCGCGCGGCGCAAAGGGGCAAGGTCGGGGGCAGCAGAGGCCGGGGCTTTGATCACGAGGCTAAGGTTCCTTAGTTCAGCAATGTCAGTTCATCACGCTCAGTATCGCGCATGTTGGCTGAGGTATCTTGAGCCTTGGCCAAGGTCCAGCTTAACTGGCAGGCATAGTCCAATACGGTCGAAGAAAGTACGATCTGCTTGGTGCCGCGCGGCTTAAGGCGGCCCGATTCCAGATAGACCGAAGGTTCAAGCCGCAATTCGCCGATACCGTCATGGCGAAACACCCATATCTCACCGCTTTTGAGGGCCAAAGATACGGCAGCCCCCCCCATATCCACGGTTGCATCCACATCGGGATGCAGATGGAAGTGGATGTCAAAGGGGATACCTTGCATTTTCTGGCGTTCCATCACCGTGTCAAAGCGGCGCCGGTCGGTTGCGGTCATCGCGCCCAAAGTGTCTTCGCCCACCAAAGTGCGGCCATCGAAGCCAAGCGAAAGCTGGCGGATATGGGTCATGCCGTGGGTGGGCGCGTAGCCATTATGCCCGGCCAAAAGCCGCAAGCCATCAACGCCGCTGTCTTGTTGCACCCAGACCTGTTCGGGCACTTCGTCAAACTCGGCCTGCACGCCTGCACCGCCGATGCCCGAACTGCCAAGTCTTGAGGAGGAAAAGCCCTTGATCGCCAGCGTCGAATGCGACGGCGTCGCACGGCCCGCGCGGCGCCATTCGGCCCCGAAACTTGCACCAGAGCCGCAATTGACGATCAAGGGGCGGCGGCCCGACGTCACCTCCATCCCCAAGGTCGAGGCATGGGCATTGGTGGAACTGCGCCCAACCGGTGGGGCGGCGCCATCAAGAATGATCGTGGTGCGCCCTGCGGCAATGCGGGCAAAACCCATTGACAACCCATGCGCCGTCACCGCTTTGCCGCCCGCTTGCGCCAGGGCCTGATCCAGCGCGCCCACGGGGCCACGCCCGCCGCCATGGAACCGCGCCAAACCGCCGTCTGCGTGACGCAAGGCGCGCAGCGATGGGCCAATACGTTCGATGGCCGCCAGATGTTCGGGGCTGGCCTTGCGCCCGGCGTCACTTAACGCGCGCGAGGCCCAGGTCAGCAGGGTGAAAACCTGCAAAAGCTCTTCGGGGTTGCGGGTCGGGATGCCGCCTTCATCGTCAATCTCGCGCGCGCATTCGCGGGCAAGGGCGGCACTGGCGCTGGCAACGTGCCGCTCCATCCCGGTCAGGGCAAGGCCCGCGTAGATCAGCCCCGTCAGGGCCTCAAACCGCGGCAGGCCGGGGCTTGCGGCCTTCCAGCGACGCGACAGGAAAATCGTCTGGCGACCAAGGCTGCGGAAATAGGCATGGGCCTCTTTCTTGTCACGGCCGTTCAGCAGCATGATCGCGTGATTGATCCAGCGGATCAAGCGGCGACCGGTCAGATCGGGCGTCCAGCCGGGGCCGGAGCCATGCGCAAACCGTGTGATCCAGTCAAAGGTCCAGTCTTGCGCGCGCGCCCGCGCCGGCACGTCATCGACGGCGGCCAGATCATCCAGCCAAGCAAAACCATGCAACGCCTCTTCAAAGCGAAAATCGGGGATGGGGATGTCCCACATCACCTTGCCCGGCGCTTCGATCAAGAAGCCCGCGAACAAGAAATTGCCAGCCGAAATCTGACGTCCTTTGGCAAAGCTGCCGATTGAACGTGGCTCGGGCTGGCTGACAAAACCGGTCGCCGGGCGCGCAAGCATACTCAGCCGCGCATGCAGCCTGTTCATCACCCTTACGTATGTGCCGGGCCCAAACTCGGTCTCTGCCACGCCGGTCGTTCCTGTTCTTGTTGTCGCCCTCGCGGGCAAATCGTCTTCAGGGGCAAACCATACCGACCCGCTTCGACGGTGTCACCGCCTGAGTGTGGGGATTATTCGGTAAGGCGGAAAGCTGCGATAAAAAAGCCGTCCATACCGCCCAGATCGGGCCAGTAATCGGGGCGCAGGCGCA
>JBAUHP010000324.1:0-4120 GCA_049680345.1 Albidovulum sp.
CGCACCTTCTGTATCTGATTTAGGATCAGCCACCCGCCCGATCAAGCATAAAATGCGCATAATGCGACATGGCCGCTATGCGTTGCTGTCATGCCTCAATTGGTTGGCAGACCAATGATTTGATCACGCCGGTGCCTGCCCCGATTGCAACCGCCGGTAGGTCATGATCTCATCCGTGACGAAATCACGAAAGGCGCTGACCCGTTTGGAATGCCGCAGCTCTTCTGGATAGGCCAGATAGACCGGCACTTCACTGGATTCCAGATCCGGAAACACCCGCACCAGATGCGGGAAATCCTGCGCCAGATAATCGGGCAAGACGCCAATCCCAAGATGGTTCAGCACCCCTTGCAGCACCCCGAAATAATGGTTCACGGTCAAGGTAGAGCGGATATCATGCGCCATCAGGCTTTGCACAAGGCTTGCGCCTGCCGCGACCTGCGCGGTGTTGGGGTTTTGACTGATCAAGCGATGTTCGGCAAGGTCGTCCAGAACCAAAGGCGTTCCACGGGCGGCCAGATATTCGGGCGTTGCATAAAGCCGCATGCGAATATTCATCAAGCGGCGTCGGATCAGATCGGCCTGACTGGGCTCTTTCATGCGGATCGCGACATCTGCTTCGCGCATCGGCAGGTCAAGAACACGCTCTTCCAGCATCAGCTCGATCTTCAGATCGGGGTATTTCTCGTAAAGTTTCGGCAGCCGCGGGGCAAGCCACAAGGTACCGAACCCGGTGGTCGAGGTGACGCGCAGATTGCCGAAGACCTCATCCTCGCTGTCATGGATCCGCGCGGTCGCAGCCTCCAGCCGTTTGTTCATCGAATTGGTTGCTTCAAACAGCAATTCGCCTTGTTCTGTTAGAATCAGCCCGCGTGCATGGCGGTGAAAAAGCGTGGCATCAAGGCTTTCTTCAAGCGCGCGGATCTGGCGGCTGACGGCAGATTGGCTCAAGTGCAACGTCTCGCCCGCATGGGTCAGTGACCCCGCCGCCGCGACCGCGTGAAATATTCTGAGTTTGTCCCAATCCATATGCGTCTGCCCAAGTAAAAATTCCGCAGTGGCACGAACAATTCTTATCCGAACATGACCCGCGCTTCGTATCCTTCATAGCTGGGATGCACATAGGGGCCAAAGGTAAAGATTGTAAGGGATTGAGATTTTGCTTTATGGGTCAGCATTTTTGACCTATACTGAAGACATCATCAAGCACCAAGGAGCGTGCAATGAGCCGCATCGATGTCAGCCTGAAAGACAGATTTGACCTCACGAGGTCGCCGGTCTTGCTGAACGGCACCCAGGCCTTGTTGCGGATGATGCTGATGCAAAAGGCCCGCGACCGGGCTGCGGGCTTCAATACCGCCGGCTATGTGTCGGGCTACCGCGGATCGCCGCTTGGTGCGGTAGATCAGCAGATGATGCGCGAAGCCACCTTGCTGGGCGAAAATGACATCCGCTTTCAGCCTGGCCTGAACGAGGATCTTGCCGCGACCGCAATCTGGGGCACCCAACAAGCAGAGCTGCGCGGCGAGGGGCTTTTTGGCGGGGTTTTCGCGCTTTGGTATGGCAAGGGGCCCGGCGTGGATCGGTCGGGCGATGTGATGCGCCATGCAAATATGGCAGGCACTTCGCCCTTGGGTGGAGTGGTCATGGCGATGGGCGATGACCATACCGGCGAATCCTCGACCGTGCTGCATCAGTCCGATTGGGCGATGGTGGATGCCTATATGCCGGTGGTCAGCCCGGCCGGTGTGCAAGAGATTATGGATTACGGGCTTTACGGCTGGGCGCTCAGCCGCTTTGCCGGGGTCTGGGTGGGGCTGAAGGCGGTGAAAGACACGGTTGAGGCAACCGCCGTGGTTGACGGCGACCCTTTCCGGCTAAACTTCGTGACCCCGGATTTCCCCATGCCCGAGGGTGGCTTGAACATTCGCCTTGGTGACACGCCGGTTGACCAAGAAGCCCGGATGATCGACCACAAACGCTTTGCCGCCGAAGCCTTCGCGCGCGCCAACCGCATCGACAAGCGGGTCTGGGGCAGGCCGGGTGCCAAGATCGGCCTGGTTGCTGCGGGCAAGAACTGGCTTGATCTGGTGCATGCGCTTGATCTGTTGGGCATCGACGCGGCCGAGGCTGAACGGCTGGGGATCACGACCTACAAGATCGGGCAGGTCTTTCCTTTGGACATGACAAGCTTTCACGAATGGGCCGAAGGGCTTGATCTGATCGTTGTGGTCGAAGAAAAGCGCAAGCTGATCGAGGTGCAGGTCAAGGAAAGCATCTTCGATGATCGGCGTGGCCGCCGGGTTTATGGCTGGAAAAAGGGCGCGTCGGGCGCTGAGTTGTTCCCAACCCGCTTCGCCCTTGATCCGGTGATGATCGCCGAAAAAATCGGCGGCATCTTGACCGAGGAGGGCCGCGGAACCGAAGCCATAAAGGCGGGTCTTGCACGGCTGGAAAAGGCGCGGCTGGCGGATAATGCGCCCGAAATCACGCAGCGACGCCCGTGGTTTTGTTCAGGCTGTCCGCATAATTCCTCGACCAAACTGCCCGAAGGCAGCCGCGCCTATGCGGGTATCGGCTGTCATTACATGGTGCAGTGGATGGACCGTGAAACCTCGGGCTTCACCCATATGGGCGGCGAGGGCGCCAACTGGATCGGCGAGGCGCCGTTTTCGACCCGCCAGCATGTGTTTCAAAACATCGGTGACGGCACCTATAACCATTCAGGCATCCTGGCGATCCGCGCGGCATTGGCCGCAGGCACCACCATGACCTACAAGATATTGTTCAACGATGCGGTGGCCATGACCGGCGGTCAAACCAATGACGGCGGGCTAAGTGCCGCACAGATCGCGCGCGAAGTTGTGGCAATGGGGGTGGACCATCTGGCCATCGTCGTGGATGCCAAGGAAGATCTGGACCTTTCGGCCTTCCCGCCAGGAAAACCTGTCTATCTGCGTGAAGAACTGATGTTGGTTCAAGAAAAATACAGAAATGTCAATGGTGTATCGGTCATTCTTTATGTTCAGACCTGTGCCGCCGAAAAGCGCCGCAGACGCAAGAAGGGCACATTCCCCGACCCCGACAAGCGTGTTTTCATCAACACCGATGTCTGCGAAGGCTGCGGCGATTGCTCGGTCCAATCAAACTGCGTCTCCGTGGTGCCGGTTGAAACCGAGCTTGGCCGCAAACGCGCCATTGACCAATCGTCTTGCAACAAGGATTTTTCCTGCCTTCAGGGGTTTTGCCCGTCTTTTGTCACCGTAAGGGGCGCGAAACTGCGCAAAGCCTCGGCGGTTGATTTCACCTTGCCCGACCTTCCCGCGCCGGAATTGCCCGCAATCAACGGCACCCATAACACCGTGATCACCGGCGTCGGCGGCACTGGCGTCGTGACAGTGGGTGCGGTTCTGGCGATGGCCGCCCATCTTGATGGCAAGGGTGTCGGCATGATGGAGATGGCGGGGCTGGCGCAAAAGGGCGGCGCTGTTCACATCCATCTGCGCATCGCCAATACGCCCTCGGATATCAACGCGATCAGGGTGGCGACCGGCGAGGCGGACTGCATCATCGGCGGCGATCTGGTGGTAAGTGCGGGCGCCAAGACCTTGGGGCTGATGACCAGCGGCCGCACCGGTGCTGCAGTAAATGCGCATGAGATCATCACCGGCGAGTTCACCCAAAACCGCGATTTTCGTTTGCCGACCGATCAACTGACATTGTCGTTGCAGGCGCGTCTGGGCGAAAGGCTTAGTTTCTTCGATGCCACAGCCCTTGCGGCGCGTCTTTTGGCGCTTCGATCACCCAGCGACCAATATCGAAGGCCGCCAGATTGCCGTCAACAGCGGTGCCGTTCAATTCGATCGCCCGACGGATGGCCTCCTCGCTGAGCGGCAACAAGCCCTTTTGCCAGGCGGCCCCCAGGACCAGCATGTTGGAATAGATGGAATCGCCCAAAAGACGCGCCCCAAGGGCTGTGGCATCGAAGAAACTAAGCCTTTCGCCCAGACGGGCCTGCAACGACAGGGTCAGTTGATCGGCCGGCAAGCGAAAATCGCGGTTTTGGGTGAATTCGCCGGTGATGATCTCATGCGCATTTACGGCAGCGCCTGTGCGGCCG
>JBAUHP010000325.1:0-14710 GCA_049680345.1 Albidovulum sp.
CTTGATCACCTCAAGATCGGCGTTACCAGCCATCTGTGCCAGCGGCGGTTCACCCCAACGCGATTGATAAAGTGCCGTCATTTCATCCAAAAAGGCATCGCCGGTCAGCCCTTTGTCACCACGTGCCGGATCGTTGATCAGATCCTGGTTCGCGGCCACAACGCCGCGCCCTGCGCGCAAAACCGAAGCCAACCGCTCGCCGATAAACGCATTTGTGGCCATGTCAGGTGCAGCTTGCGCGATTGCACCGGATACCGGCAAAGCGAGCAAGACCCAAAGCGAACATAGAAATTTCGACATCGGCATCCTCCAACGGGACAAAGGATAAGTCTGACAACCTTGCCAATTCGCCACACAATGTCACAGCCAATCAGGCGTCAACCTATGCTGGACACTCATATTGCGATGCGAATGCCCCCAGTCCCAGAGTGCATGTTAGTCGGCACTTCATTCAAAAGCCAACGCGCATTTTACAAAACTCAAGCTGAAATGCGTCAATCCCGAGCGCATGCTGGAAACCAGCCCATTATAATCAATCCGACAAGATGCGCGGAAATCTCTCTTGATACCAGTTGCCGCTGGTTGCAAGATTTCTGATGATGGACGGCGTGTGCTTGACGACAGGGCTGATGCACTTGGCCAAATGGAATAAGGAAGCCCCCCATGACCGACCTCGCCTACCTATCTGCCCATAAGGCGCTTGAACTTTATCGATCCAAAAGCCTTTCGCCGGTGGAACACATGCAAGCGATTATTGAACGCGCAACAACCGTGGAACCAACCGTCAATGCGCTTGTAAATCCGCGTTTCGACCACGCGATGACCGCCGCACAAATCGCGGAAACCAAATATGCCACCGGTAAACGCACCCGCGCTTTGGAAGGGCTTGCGGTCGGTATCAAAGATGAGAGTTTTATAAAAGGTCTGCCGACAACGTTTGGATCGCTGTCTCAAAAAGACTTCATCGCGCCAAGCACGTCGCCTGTGAACGCCCGGATCATTGCCGCCGGCGGCATCGTTCACACCCGCACTGCAACACCAGAATTTTCCTGTACCGTCACGACAAACACAAAATTACATGGAACCACGCGCAACCCATGGAACCCCGCATTTACCCCCGGAGGCTCGTCTGGTGGCACTGCGGCGTCTCTGGCCTGCGGAACATCAACCTTGGCGACAGGTTCAGATATTGCGGGGTCCATTCGTATTCCCGCCTCTACATGCGGGCTATACGGCTTGAAACCTAGCTTTGGCCGAAACCCAGCAGACTCGCCATTCAACCTTGATCAATATGCCACCGATGGCCCGCTGGCGCGCAATGCACGGGACATGATTTTGCTGCAAAACGTCATGTGTGGGCCCCACAATGGCGATATGGTTTCCTTGCGCCCCAAACTGCATATCCCAATGACACCCCAGTCGATCAAAGGGTGGAAAATCGCCTATTCTCCCAACCTCGGCTTTTACGAAATCAGCGACGAAGTCCGGCGTAACACCGAAGCGGCGCTTGACACTTTCCGCGCGGCCGGGGCGATCGTGGAACAGGTGAATGTTCCGTGGACGGCAGACATTTTGGAGGGCGCTATGGCCCATCTTGAGCATCTGTTTGGTGGATCACTGGCCGAAATGGTCGATGCTGATCCCGACAGCTTTATGAACTACACCCGCGAAATCGTGGAAAACGGGCGTGGCTCTACCGCGCAACGCTTCTTGAATGCCGCCGGAATTGCCAACGAGATGTATGCAGATATCGCGCGGGTGTTCGCTAAACACCGACTGCTGATTTGCCCGACCACGGGCATTGCCGCCGTACCTGCTGATAGCAATGGCGTGGATACAGATATTCGTATCAACGGCAAACGCGTGCACCCGCTGCACGGGTGGATCCTGACCGTACCCTTCAACATGTTAAACCGATGCCCGGTCGTGTCTGCGCCTTCGGGATTTGGAAGTGACGGCGTGCCGACGGGTATTCAAATCGTGGGTCACACCTACCGAGACCAAGACGTTTGCCGCGCCGCATTGGCATATGAGACTGTCATAGGAGAGGGCTTCTTGAACGACCAATGCCGCCCCAACTTTTGAGGGATGGTGTTTTTGAGGCATTGGCGCTGCGTTTCATTGCCTGAATGTCGAGCGCCGCTTTGAATTCATTGGCTATGTTGATTGTGCCGCGAACGGCGAAAAAGCCCGCCTCTCGGTTATGGAGACTGACTGCAGCGGATGGCAGGTGTGGATGGCTCCTCCTTAGCAAGGTATTTTTGATCGGATTTGTGCATTTGTCAGAAGCGGTCATCCGTTCCCGCTGCCCGGCGACTGATTGCATCGCAATCAACAAGAGGGGCCTGTTTGCGCCGATTTTGACCTCTGGCCCTGAAAGGTTCCACAAGCCAAGTCCCTATCAGCTTTGCGGGCTCTATTGCCTGAACCATTCGGCGGGGTGCCCTGGTTTTGGCAGCAGACTTATGGACCACCATTTCTCGGGTCTTGCTAGCGCGTTGTTCTTTCGCCTTTCAGCACTGTGCGGTGTGTAGGGTTCGTTGTGGGTGAGGACCGCCCCATCAGATCTTCGTTAAAAGACAAAGCCGGACCGCTGCAGCCAGCTTGTGACACCCTTCAGATCATATGTTAAGGTGTGCCGACCTGCTCGTCATTTTCGTCAAACAGATGGTTTTGCGCGCAAATGAAGTGGGCCATAAAGCATCGCGAAGCCTCCGAAGGCGGCCAACCAAAAACCGCCGGCGAGGCCAAGCAGCCATTCGGCCTCTGATGGCAGCAACCCGGCGCCAGCACGTGTCACGACCGCCAGCACCAGCGCGATGTAGATGCAGACCGTTCCGGCACCGGCGGTTAGGGTTTTGCCGCAATGGCCGAGTGTTGCACGGGTCATCACAGCGAGTGTCATCAACCCGATACACCCGGCCATCCAAAGATGTTGTGCGGTTGCGGGGCCAAGCGTGCCTGGAAAATATGCCTCATAGGCCAATCCCAGCGCGCCCAAGGGCAAGAAAGCGTATCCGAGATGAAGGACCCAGACCAGTGGCTCGGGGCCGGTTCGGTATCCTGCCCAGCGGGCAAGGCGCGCTAGGTGCAAGATTCCGGCAAAGAGCAACGCAAACCCGGCCGCAGCTTCACCCGGTTGCCCGACCCAGAGTGTGAGAGCGACGAGAAGGACAACAAGCGCCACCTTGTCAAATCTTTGCATCGGTGCCGCCGGTAGTCGGCCAGCGCCGCGCTTGACCAGCCAATTGCGGGTGAAAGACGGGATAATCCGCCCGCCGATGACCGCTATCATCATTGTCCCCACCGCAAGCCCAAGGCGCAGCCCGTAGCCTTGCGCTGCGTAGATGCCATGCGCTGCCTCCCAATGAAAGACTGCATTGCCAAGGATCAGTATCGTGAGCATGCCGAGTACCGTGAGGTTGTTCCAGTTCTTACCTGCGAAAATCTCGCGCGCGATGACTGCGGCGAGGGCGATGGGCATAGTGAGATCGACAAGCGCCACGGCCAACGGCGTAAAGGCAGCCGAGAAACCCACAGCGATCCTGCCCGCAATCCAAAGCGCAAAAAGGCCACCAAGAGGCCAACCAACGATGGGCAGTCGCCCGGTCCAGTTCGGCACTGCGGTCAACAAAAAACCTGCGGCGACCGCAACGAGATACCCGTAAAGGAATTCGTGAGCATGCCAAGTGACGGGGTCAAAAGCCGTCGGTAGTGTCAGCAGGCCGCTCAGGGCAGGCACCCACAACGCCATGGCCAAAGTGGCCCAAAGTGCTGCACCGAAGAAAAAGGGGCGAAAGCCATAGCTCAGAATTGCCGGGCCGTTCCACGCACGCATCTGATCGGATGTACTACTCATGGATCATTCCAGATGAACGGATTTCCGACGTAACCGCGCGGCATTACTCAGATCTGGGTGACGGGCATTGCCATGGGGATGCAAGCGTTACCCCGCCACATTCAAGACTGTGATTATTCAACCTGCGCCAGCAGCTCCACGAAGTGGCTTTTTGCCTTGCCTTTGTGCTTGACGGCTTTTGCCTCTTCAAGATTGACGGGCGAACCCGCTTGTATGACGGCCACCATGCCCATCATGTAATGCGGCTTGCACTTCACCCCGTAGACCCCTTCCTCGGTAAGCGTCATGGAGAATTCTTCGTTCAACTTGCTGGCAAAAGCCTCAACCCCCGCTGGCAGCATTCCTTCAATGCTTTCAGCGTTATGGCCCTTGTCGATCGACAAAAACGTAACGGTGTCACCGACCTGAGCCGCAACGAATGCCGGCTCAAAAACCATAGCACCGGCCTCGCCCTTGTTGAGCATCTGGATTTCGAACGTTTCGGCTTCGGCGGGGCTTGTCATAACAGTAAATGCGCAGGCGGCGAGCAGTTTCATGATGTTCATCGGACTGTCCCTTTGCTGTGAATCATGTGGTTTCGCTTGGCGCACTTATGCGGTAGTCAGGGCCAACGAACGTTGTCCTGGCTCAAACTTTGGACCGCAACACGGGCGCCAGACCAAGGGCTGTAAATTGAACCAATTAGACGAAAGCCTTTTATCTGCCATCCCACCATTTCGACGGTTGGACCGCGTTCAAATTCGAGAGATCCTCGACCAAGCAACGCCCGCGCGTTTTGATGACGGGCAAACGGTATTTGGGGAAGGCGCCCAAGCCGACCGATTTTATCTTCTGCTTGACGGTGTGATCCGGGTAATCCGCACGACGCCCGGTGGTGAACAAATCATCGTGCTTCATATCGCCGCCGGGCAGTTGTTTGGAATTGCGCCCGCTTTAGGACGTAACACCTATCCCGCAACGGCGACATCCGCATGCGAGTGCTTGGCGCTTGGCTGGCCAGTTCGTCTGTGGTCTGAATTTACAGAGAAGTATCAAGGCTTTGCCACTGAAACTTACAAAGTGGTCGGAGAGCGGGTCGGAGAAATGAACAACCGGATTGTCGAACTCGCGACCCAGGCGGTGGAACAGCGGGTCGCCGGTGCCTTGTTGCGCATGGTTAACCAGACCGGCAAAAAAGTGGACAGCGGCATCGAGGTTTCCTTTCCGATAACACGGGCCAATATCGCCGAAATGACTGGCACAACGCTACACACCGTCAGTCGACTACTGAGTGCCTGGGAGAAACGCGGTATCGTGCAAAGCACGCGACGGCATATCGTGGTGACGGACCCTCACCAGCTTGTGTTGCTTGGTGCAGCGACGACCTGAGCCGCATTCCCGCGCTGTATCAAACGAGCCTAATTCTTTTGGGTGTGCTGGTCCTTTGACGCCACCGCTTCGTGCAACTCGGCCCGAAATGCAGCCTCCTTCAACCGGTATTCATTACAAGCATCAATGACGGTGTGAAACGATGTGATGCTGCATCCGACGCAAAGCATCTTGTGGCGCATGAAAACCCCGATCGTATCCGGCCACTGCTGGAACAACGCGTGAAGCGTCAACTCCGGATCGTCAATTGAAGGGCCCGCCATCGTGCTATCCTTCGTCCGGGGCCAGTTTCCTCCCGGCCAATTCACTGATCATGGCAGCTTGTCAGCCCGGGTTCTTTGCGCTTCGGCAAACTCGCAAGGATGATCTTTGCATCATCGGGCGGTTGTGGACCGCTTGGCGGCCACGCGAACCCAGTGACCCTATCATGGAAAAACGGGGCTTTGTTGTTCTAGCACAACGAACCGATTGGCCAGGTGGGCTAACTCCGAGTTGCCGAAGGTCGCAATCGCGGGGCGGACCACAACTTGAACAACATCAATGCCGGGCAGCCCTCTATTTCTTGGCCAGTGAGTCAGAAAGTCAGTGGAGCATTGATCGGCGCAGCGGGAGGCGACTTTGGCTAACCTAAGAAGCATCGCTCTGGCCTTAATGTGCACGCTGGCCCTATCTGTCGTAGTCGCGACCCCCCTGAGGGCGGGCGATTTGGCACGCTTTTTGGAAAAGATTGACCCGGCTGAGCTCGTCGAAGGTGCTACCGCGTTTGGCCCCGTGGGCGATGAGGTGCCAACGGCGCCGATCCTATTGGGGTCCGAAACGGTCGGTCACGCGTTTTTGACCTCGGATTTCGTTGGAACGACGGGGTATTCCGGCAAGCCAATTCATGTCGTGGCCGCGATCTCGCCCGATGCCGTCCTGACCGGCGCAAAACTCATGGAGCACTCCGAGCCCATCGTTTTGATTGGCATTCCAGAAGCTAAGGTCAGGGCAGTGATCGATGGCTATGTCGGGCTTGATCTCAAGGCAGAGGCGGCGAGCGGTGGGTCATCACATGACCTTGATATCATCTCGGGCGCCACGGTGACGATCATGGTCATCGACGATTCCCTTGTCCGGGCGGGGCTCAAGGTGGCCCGGCTCTTGCGGCTTGGCGGCCTTGCCCCCACGGCGGCACCCACACCACCACGCGAAATTGACATGTCGGTCGAAGCGGGGCGAAGCTGGGAAGAACTAACCGGCGACGGCTCGGCACGGCGCTTGTTGCTGACCGTCGGGCAAGTCAATGACGCTTTCGCCGCGACCGGCGATGAAAAGGCCATGGCGCGCCCCGAAAAAGGCGCGCCAGAGGACAACTTCATCGACCTCAACCTTGCAGTTGTCAGTATCCCCGCGATTGGCAAGAGCCTGCTGGGCGATGCGGAATTTGCCAACCTTGCAAGCTGGCTGGCAGAGGGTGAACAGGCCATTCTTGTCACCGGACGTGGCCGCTATTCCTTCAAAGGGTCGGGCTATGTACGCGGTGGCATCTTCGACCGCATCCAGTTGATCCAGGGTGACCGATCAATCCGTTTTTCCGACAAGCAGCATCGCCGTCTGGGCAGACTTGCCACGTCTGACGGGCCGGAGTTCACTGAAATTGACCTGTTCAGGATTCCGGCAGATGCAGGGTTTGAACCGGCCGAGCCATTCCGGCTGCAGCTTTTGGTCCAGCGGGTTATCGGCGCGGTGGACAAAAGCTTTCTGACCTTCGATTTGGAATATCGACTGCCCGAATCCTATCTGATGCCGGCCCCGGTCGTCGCGGTTGCGGCCGATGCGCCCGCCATTGTGCAAGACGATCCCGAAAGTGCTGCGAAGCGGGCGCTCTGGCAGCGGATATGGCGCGACCGCACGGTCGAGATAGGCATTCTTGGCGCGATGTTGGGCGTTTTGACGCTGACCTTCTTCTTCCAATTTCACGCAACCGCAAACGCAAGGCGGTTCTACTGGTTCCGCATCGGTTTCCTGACAATGAGCCTCTTTTTCATCGGCTGGTATGCCAACGCCCAGCTTTCGGTCGTGAACCTCATGGCGCTTGCCGGTTCGCTGCGGTCCGGATTCACCTGGGATGCGTTCTTGCTGGACCCGCTGGTCTTTATCCAATGGTTTGCCATCGCAGCGGCGCTGTTGTTCTGGGGGCGGGGTGCCTATTGTGGATGGCTTTGCCCGTTCGGCGCATTGCAAGAGCTGACCAACCAGATCGCGCGCGCGTTCAAGATCCCGCAATGGGAATTGCCTTGGGGTCTTCACGAACGCCTCTGGCCAATCAAATATATGATATTTTTGGGTTTGTTCGGGCTGTCGCTCTCGTCGATTCCTTTGGCGGAAAAATACGCCGAGGTTGAGCCTTTCAAGACCGCGATCATCCTCAAGTTCGTGCGCGATTGGCCCTTTGTGGTCTTCGCTGTGACCCTTTTGGTGATCGGATTGTTCGTAGAGCGGTTCTATTGCCGCTATCTCTGCCCGCTTGGCGCAGCACTGGCAATCCCGGCGCGGATACGGATGTTCGACTGGCTGCGCCGCTACAAGGAATGCGGCAGCCCCTGCCAGGTATGTGCCATCGATTGCCCGGTTCAGGCCATTCACCCGACAGGTGAGATCAATCCCAACGAATGCGTCAACTGCCTGCATTGCCAGGTTCTGTACCAGTCCGAGACGAAATGCCCCGTCGTGATCCGAAAGGTTAAACGGCGCACCGCAGACCATGCATCCGCCATGACAAACAAGGATGCAATCGAACGCGCGATATCGATGAAACCAGCGAAAATGGAGATATAAGATGACCGATGAAACAAGGAACCTCACGCTGACACGCCGCGGAATGCTGGGCGCAAGCGCCAGTGGCGCGGTCTTGGCCACAACCGGCGCAGGTGCGGCCCTGTTCAACGCCAGCGCAGCCCAAGCGCAGGGCAACACCCCCAAATTTGAGCTCGCTCCGGGTGAGTTGGACGAATACTACGGCTTTTGGTCGTCCGGACAGGCGGGTGAGTTGCGTATCTTGGGCTTCCCGTCGATGCGCGAGTTGATGCGGGTTCCGGTTTTCAACCGTTGTTCGGCAACCGGTTGGGGACAGACCAATGAAAGCCTGAAGGTGCTTACCGAGGGCCTCTTGCCCGAGACCAAAGAGTTCCTCGCCAAGAAAGGCATGAAAACCTACGATAACGGCGACCTTCACCATCCGCATATGTCGTTCACAGACGGCACTTATGATGGCCGCTATCTGTTCATGAACGACAAAGCCAACACGCGTGTCGCCCGGGTTCGCTGTGATGTGATGAAATGCGACAAGATCATCGAGATCCCGAATGCCAATGACATTCATGGCCTGCGCCCGCAGAAGTTCCCGCGCACCGGCTATATTTTCGCCAATGGCGAACATGAGGTGCCGCTGATCAATGACGGCAAGATCCTTGATGACCCAAGCCAGTATGTGAACATCTTCACTGCCATCGACGGCGATGAGATGAAGGTTGCTTGGCAGGTGATTGTATCGGGCAATCTTGACAACACCGATTGCGACTATCAGGGCAAATACGCCTTCTCGACGTCCTATAACTCGGAAATGGGCATGAACCTTGGCGAGATGACGGAAAGCGAGATGGACCATGTGGTCGTGTTCAACCTCAAAGAGATTGAGGCGGGCGTAGCCTCGGGTGATGTGCAGATGCTGAATGGCGTGCCGGTGATCGACGGGCGCAAGGGTCAGAACAAGAAATACACCCGTTACATCCCGATCCCCAACAGCCCGCACGGCGTGAACACCGCACCCGACAAGAAGCACATCATGATCAACGGCAAGCTGTCGCCGACAGTGTCGGTGATTGACGTCGAAAAGGTCGATGCGCTGTTTGAAAGCGACGCCGATCCGCGGTCTTGCATAGTGGCGGAACCGCAGCTTGGCCTTGGTCCGCTTCACACCGCCTTCGACGGCAAGGGATTTGCCTACACGACGCTCTTCCTCGACAGTCAGGTGGTCAAGTGGGACATTGCCAAGGCGATCGAGGCCTATGCCGGTGCCGATGTCGATCCGATCGTCTCGAAGGTTGATGTGCATTACCAGCCTGGCCACAACTCCACCTCGATGGGTGAAACCGCCGAGGCGGACGGCAAATGGCTGGTGTCGATGAACAAGTTCTCGAAGGACCGCTTCTTGAATGTGGGTCCGCTGAAGCCTGAGAACGAACAGTTGATCGACATCTCAACCGATGAGATGAAGGTGGTGCATGACGGGCCGACCTTTGCCGAGCCGCATGACAGCATCATCGTGCGTGCCGACATCGTGAACCCGGTCAATGCCTGGGATCGCAATGATCCGATGTGGGAGGATGCCCGCATACAGGCCGAGGCGGATGGTGTGATACTTGAGGACGGCCATGATGAGGTCATCCGAGACGGCAACAAGGTGCGGATCTACATGTGGTCGGTCGCCCCCGCTTTCAGCCTTGAGAAGTTCACAGTGAAGCAAGGGGATGAGGTGACAATCTACATCACTAATCTTGACGACGTGGACGACGTGACCCACGGGTTTTGCCTCTCGAACTACGGCATCGCGATGGAGGTTGCCCCGCAGGCGACAGCCTCGATCACCTTCACGGCGGATCGCCCCGGCGTGCACTGGTTCTATTGCCAGTGGTTCTGCCACGCGCTGCATATGGAAATGCGCGGGCGGATGTTCGTCGAACCGGCAAGTGCCTGAGTGATGCGTTTTCGCCTCGCCAGTTGCCTCCTCCTTATGCTGCCAACCTTCGGGTTGGCGGCTGAGGTGGACGTATGGCCGGACGATGGCGCGTTACTTGCCGCAATAACAAGCGTCGCAGACGGGGATATCCTTCGTCTGCAGCCCGGCATCTATCGCACCAATCTGGTTCTGGATCGGTCCGTGACCATCGATGGTGGCGGAAAGGCTATTCTGGAAGGCACCGGCACCGGGAGTGTCATCAAGGTGACGGGTCCGGATGTTGTGGTTCGCGGGTTGACGATAAAGGGATCGGGGTCCTCGCATCAAACCATCGATTCCGGCGTTCAGCTAACCAAAACCGCCGACAGGGCCGTGGTCAGCGACAACACGCTGCTTGGCAATCTTTACGGCGTCGATGTTCATGGTGCCAAAGATGCGCTGGTGTCCGGCAATACCATTCGCGGGCGGCAAGATCACCGGATGAATGACCGTGGCAACAGCATCTATGTCTGGAATGCACCCGGCGCAGTTGTCCAAAACAACGACATCATGTGGGGCCGCGATGGCATCTTCGTGAATTCGTCGAAGAACAACACCTTTCGCGGCAACCGCTTCCGCGATCTGCGATTTGCGGTGCATTACATGTATGCCAACCGCAGCGAAGTATCCGGCAACCTCTCGATCGGCAATGATCTTGGTTTTGCGATCATGTTCTCTGATCAGGTGAAGGTGACGAACAACGTGTCTATCGGCGACGATGAACACGGTATCATGCTGAACTACACCACCAATTCCAAGATCACCGGCAACTTGGTACGGGGCGGCAAGAACCGGTGTCTGTTCATGTACAACGCCCACCGCAACGATGTTTCGGGCAACCGCTTTGAGGGTTGCGCCATAGGCATCCATTTTACCGCCGGGTCAGAGCGTAACGGTGTCACCGGCAATGCGTTCATCGGCAATAGGACGCAGGTCAAATACGTCTCAACCGATTGGGTCGAATGGTCCGTGGATGGGCGCGGCAATTACTGGAGCGATTTTGCCGCTTATGACGTGAATGGCGACGGGGTCGCTGATACGCCTTACCGCCCCAATGACAGCATGGATCACATCTTATGGTCGCAACCAGCGGCCAAACTGCTTTTGGGCTCGCCCGCCGTGCAACTGGTCAGGTGGTCGCAATCGGCATTCCCAGCCTTGCTGCCGGGTGGTGTCGTAGACAGTTACCCGCAGCTTCGCCCCGTCGAAATCGACGTTCCAGACCTGGAGGTCAAGCATGCAAAATGAGGCACTGAGGATAGAAGGCGTCAGCAAGCGGCGTGGATCACAGGCCGTCCTAAGCGACGTCTCACTTGTTGTGCGTCCGGGGGAGCGTGTGGCGCTTTTGGGGCATAACGGCGCGGGGAAGACCACGCTTATGAAGATCGTGCTGGGGCTCGTCCACGCTTCTGGCGGCACTGTCGCGGTGATGGGGGCCGCACCCGGAACCATCGAGGCCCGTCGCGCGACGGCCTACCTGCCCGAAGCGGTCGCCTTTCACAAATCGCTGACGGGGCGCGAGCAACTGACGGTTTTCGCGCGGCTGTCGGGCGCGCCGAAGGATGTCGTGGCGGCACTGTTGGCGCGCGTCGGTCTGACCGATGCTGCCGACCGCAGGCTGGGCACATACTCCAAGGGGATGCGGCAGCGGTTGGGAATGGCGCAGGTGCTGCTGGGCAAGCCGAAGGTTGCGCTGCTTGATGAACCGACCAGTGGCCTCGACCCCGCCTCGCGGCACGAGCTTTATGCCATTATCGACGAACTTGCAGCGGGCGGCACTGCGGTTTTGATCGCCAGCCACGCCCTGACCGAAGTTGAGGCGCGCACCGAACGCATCGCTATCATGAAGGACGGGCGTCTGGTTGCCGACGATACGCTTGCAAATCTTTCAAAGCGGGCGGGCCTTCCGACACGCATTCGCATCAGAGCCACAGGTGCCGAAGCCGACCGGGTGGCTGAGGCGCTGGGGGGGACGCGGATCAACGGCAGAACGGTGGATCTTCTGTGCGATGCAACCGGCAAGCTGGACCGCCTTAAGCAAGTCATAGCGCTTGGCGATGCGGTCACGGATTTCGACATCTCGCCGCCAAGGCTCGAAGACCTCTACCGCCATTATTCATCGGAGAAACCGCAATGATCGGACGTATCCTTGCCGTCGCCGGAGCTGAGTTTCGCATTGCGCTTCGAAACCGCTGGGTACTGATGGCGACCCTCATCATGGTGCTTTTCGCCCTTGCCCTGACGTTCGCAGGCAGCGCGCCGACAGGCGTGCTTGGCGTCGATATGTTGACGGTTGCAGTGGCCTCGATGACCACGCTTTCGGTCTACCTTTCGCCGCTTCTGGCGCTGATGATCTCGTTTGACGGCATCGCGGGCGAAGTGGAGCGCGGCGGCCTGTCATTGATCTTGTCATATCCGGTCTCGCGCGCCGAAATTCTCTTGGGTAAGTTCGCAGCCCATCTTGCAGCTCTTGCCATTGCAATGGCCATAGGCTTTGGCGCAGCCGGTCTTGTCACGGCACTTCTTGGCGGTGCAGGGCCAGAAAGTCTGATCGCCCTGTTGCGGCTTGTCCTGACCTCAGTCTTGCTTGGTGCGGTGTTTCTGACACTTGGCTACGCGCTCTCGTCGGTGTCGGGCAGCTCAACAGCCGCCGCGGGCCTGTCGGCAGGGGCCTGGCTGATTTTTGTCGTGCTCTTTGATCTTGGTTTGCTTGGTGCCATTGTTCTGGATGGCGGCGGCGTCTTTACCCAACACATCTTTCCATGGTTGATGACCGCAAATCCAGCTGATGCGTTCAGGCTTTGGAATATCGGGGCCGCCGAGGGTGTGGCGATGGTCTCGGGATTGTCCGGCGCGACAAGCGCCTTGCCCGTATGGGCCGCACCGCTGTCGCTGCTCTTGTGGCTGCCGCTTGGCTTCATCCTCGCTCGCTTGTCGTTTGGAAGGGTTGAGCCATGAGGTGGATCGCGTTTTTGCTGATGCTGGCGGCCTGCAAGGAAGATGGGGTTGCCACACCGGGGCCCGTCGCACTGTCGGATGAGGCGCTGGGCTATTTTTGCCAAATGAACTTGTCCGAACATGGCGGCCCCAAGGGGCAGATCCATTTGGCGGATCATCCACAACCCTTGTTCTTCGCTCAGGTCCGCGATGTCGTCGCCTATTTGAAAGGACCCGAGCGCGAGGCCGAGATTACCGCGATTTACGTCAGTGATATGGGGGCCGCGCAAAGCTGGGCCGTGCCGGGCACGACGAACTGGATCGACGCGCAGTCGGCGGTGTTCGTTGTCGGCGCCGGGGTCAGGGGCGGCATGGGCGCGCCAGAGATCGTGCCCTTCGCGGAGCCGGACCGCGCAATGGAATTTGTCGAAAGATACGGTGGAACCGCGATGTCGCTTGATGCGATCCCAGATGATGCAGCAATCGGCCCCGTCAATCTGGACCAGATATTGGAGGACCCGGAATGAACCCCCACATGTCCCGCCGCCGGTTTTTAGCCATGACGGCAACCTTCGCGGCCTTGCCGACACTGGCGAGTGCCACGCTACCCGTGGCTGAATGGCGCGGCACCGCACTTGGGGCAGGCGCCTCCTTGCAGTTGGTTGGGTTGGATCGCGAGGAGGCCCGCGACACGTTTGCCGCAGTCGAAGCAGAACTGACGCGGCTTGAATCCATCTTCAGCCTATACAAGGCAAGTTCCGACGTCTCACGCCTCAACCAAGGGGGGCGTCTTGCAGCGCCGCCGCCCGAGCTGCTGGAGGTTTTGTCGCTTGCAAGCGCCATCCATGCCAGCACGGACGGCGCGTTCGATCCGACGATCCAACCGCTATGGGCACTTTACGCCCAAGCACGTGGCCGTCAGCCAGACAAAGACATGTTGGCGAAGGTGCGCGCCAGAACCGGTTGGGCCAAGGTCAAAATCACACCGTCAGAGATTGTCTTTGCCAACCCCGGCATGGCCCTGACGCTGAACGGCATCGCACAGGGCTACATCACCGACCGCGTGGCGCTTTTGCTGCACGGGCGTGGGTTTGAAAATGTCCTTATCGACATGGGCGAGATCGTCGGGCTTGGGCAACGCAGCGATGCTGGTCCTTGGCGGGTCGGTGTATCCTCGCCCGCCGGGCGCATCGTGCATCGGACCACCCTTAGCGACCGGGCGCTGGCGACGTCCGCGCCGATGGGGACACTTTTCAACGGCGACGGCAAAACCGGTCACATTCTGGATCCGCGGCACGGCGCCCCGATTGCCCAGCGCGAACTCGTCTCAGTATCCGCAGATCGCGCGGTTCTGGCGGATGCGTTGTCCACGGCATTTTGCATCATGGATGATGCACAAATCGTCGCAGCCCTTGAAATCCACACGGCAGCTCGGGTGGAAGTGAAGCAAAGACTCGCTCGGCTATGACGGGCAGGGTGTAGGCAAAGCGGTCATTCGTGGTGTTCCGAGCGAACGCAGATTTAGTCCGCAAAGCAATCTTTGACTGCCCGATAATACGGGCGCACTGCACAAGCGGCAGCAATAGAACAGCTGCGCCGCGCAGAGCGAAGGTCAGCTCAATTTCTCGTCACTTTCATCCAGTTGCACCGCCTCCGCATCAGGCGCATCAAGCGCATCAAGCGCATCCACCAGAACCACCGCAGGCCCGCCGGGGGTGAATACTGTCTGTGCGATAGGGGGATTTTCAGCGTCGGTGCGGCTGACGCGCAGCTCGCGATAGGCGGTGTAC
>JBAUHP010000326.1:0-2225 GCA_049680345.1 Albidovulum sp.
TACCGCTTCCGCGAAGGCAAGTTCATTGATGAGAGCGTCGCGGCGGGGGTGGCGCATTGATGGCAAATGCTTTTTTGAAAGGTACGGGATATGGCCTGGCGGCGTTTACTGTAGTTTTGTTTGCATACTGGTTTTCGATGTCTTCGAATTACGCATTGTCCAATGAACCAATGCTTTTTCAGAGGCTAGGATATATTGGGATAGTTACTGGAATCGCAATCTTCGGTGGGCTCCGACTGCTTCTTCCGTCCGAGTTGGAACTAACGGTCCTCGACAAGCAAGACAAGCAAATTGAGAACTTTGATGAGGTATCAGTAAACTCTAACCTACCCAAGAATAAAGATTCGACCAATTTCTTGAAAACCGTAAGAAGCGCAGGTGGGTATCAGGAGTTTTTCGGGACTATTCGAAAAAGGTTTGTTGGCATTGAGTTTTTCTGTGTGATCGCAGGAACGCTTCAATCCGGTTACGGTGACTGGTTCGTTTGCTCACTAAACGCTTGGAGTTTCTCAACATGCTAATCCTTGAATGCCCCTACTGCGGCGTCAATGCCGAGGAAACTGACCGGGTACAGCCCGGGGTGGCGCACTGATGTCCGACCATGCCCTCCATTGCGCCGCCTCCGCCGGGATCGCCACCGCCTGCGTTTTTTATGGCGACATCGGAATCGTGCTCACCCGCAGGGCCAAAGTCGAAGCTGTGGCGGGCCCCATCGACAAGCAGACAGGTGTGGGCCGGTGAAACCCATTGCCGAATATCCGCGCTATGCGCCGCGCAGACCGGGGCGGACCGCCTCGGTCATCGTGCAGCTTTTGCTGCGCGCGCTTGATCAGGCCCGCGGCGGGCAGGTGGCTTGCGTTCAGGTGGGGGCCAATGACGGGGCCATGGCCGATCCCGTGCTTGGCTTTTTCACCAATCGCCCCTGGCGCGGGCTGTTGATTGAGCCGCATCCAGCCTATTTCGCGGATCTTGTGAAGCGGCATGCCAGCCGGCCCCATATCACCTGCCTGAATATCGGTGTATCGGACGTGCCGGGCAGCATGAAGCTTCACTTCCTCGCCGAGGCAGCGCGCGGGCGCTATCCGCGCTGGATACGGGGCTGCGCATCGCTTGACCGGGCGCGGATGGAAGAACAGCTTGCCGCAGCCGTCACCGATTTTGGCGCAAAGCCTGAGGCCGATGATCTTGAAGCCGTGGATATCCGGCTCGAACGGCTTGATCAGATCCTGGCCGCACAAGATGTCACGCGCGCCGATCTCTTGGTGATCGATGTCGAAGGGCATGAGGCGGCGGTGCTGGCCTCGGTCGATCTCGGCGCGCTTGATCTCTCGCTGGTCATTTGCGAATGCAATAACGATGTTACCGCGACCGAGCCTGTCATCGCCGATCGGCTGTCCGCTTGCGGAATGACCGTGTTTCGTGTCGGCGCCGAGATTATCGCGATCCGCCCCGAACGTCTTTCCATTCCGATGGAAGATATGCTGACCTGGATCGGCGTCCAGAGCCTTGGCTCAGCCGCCACCACTCTTGAACCCCTCACAGAGGTCTCGCATCATGCCAAGTCTTGAATGCTCCTGTCGCAGCCAGGGTGGGGCACTAATGGTGTTCCCAGCGATAGCGGGCCTCCAGCCCGGCGATTTGCGAGGCCGCGATCTCTTCGGGGGCGTAGCCGACGGTCGGCGAGTGGGGCCGGTGTTCTTGCAGGGGTTTTGGGCGTCTGCGCCAATGCCGCAAGGTCTGATAGGCGAAGACCACAGCCGCAACGAGAAAAAGAATGAAGAGCGTTTTTCCCATTCGAAAAACGTAAGCAATGTAAAGGGATCTAGCAATGCTCATCCTTGAATGCCCCTGCTGCGGCGTCAAAGCCGAGGAAACCGAACTGGCACCGGGTGGCGAGGCGCATCTTAAGCGTTTCGGGCCGGGGGCGTCGGATGATGAATTCGACGGCTATATGTTCAGCCGCAAGAACGCCAAGGGCGTGCATTTTGAACGCTGGCGCCATGCTTATGGCTGCGGCAAGTGGTTCTTGGCCGCGCGCTGCACCGCAACGCTAGAGGTTTTTGGCACATATCCGGCCCAAACCAGTGAACCGCCTGCCGATCTGATCGCCAAGATCAAAAAGAAACGTCCGAATTGGGGGGGCTATCAGTGAGCACTCGTCTGCAAAAGGGCGGTCGTTTGATCGACCGCACAAAGGCCCTGTCCTTTACCTTCAATGGCCGCCG
>JBAUHP010000327.1:0-2173 GCA_049680345.1 Albidovulum sp.
AGCACGGCCCAGATGCGCGCGGCTGGTCTTGAACCCCGGCCGCCAATCCACCGCCGTCCATGCCATGACTGCATTGGTGGAAATGAGCGTCAGCCACTGGCCGACAAAGCTCCAGACCCCGTAACCGTTCAGCGCCATCCCAATGCCGACAATACCGCCCAGAACCACCCCGGCAATGGCGCGCAACGACAAGATGCGAAAGCTAAGGGCGCGGCGCAAAATCGCCACCGGCACCGCGTTCAGCGCCACGATAATCACGCTGGGACTAAGCGCAAGGATCAGCAGCCGCACCTCCGGCTCACCGTAAGCGCGCGCAGCAATCCCAGACACCAGCGCCAACACCACGGCCAGCACGACCCCCAAGCCTGCCAGCAGCCAAAATGTGGCGTTGAAATCCTCTGGCGCGGGATCATGGGCAGAGATGAGATATTCCGACAGGCTTTCGCGCACCAGGGATTCGCACAGCACAATAAACACCATGGCCATCGCCAAAAGCCCGTAATCCTTGGCCCCAAGCAAACGCGCAAGGGTGACGAACACCGCGAAATTCACCGCTTGTTCAACCCAATTGCCAATCGCCATCCAGGCCACGCCATGGCTGAACTGCCGGGAGACTGACATCGGCCTCAGATCCCGCGCCAGGGGTTCATGATCGCCCCCCTGACGGCGCGCAAGGCCCGGCGCTTGGCCAGATAAACCGCCCCGCGCCCGGCCAGATGCCGGTGCCAATGGCGCATATCAGTGAAATAAAACATCTCTAACCGTGGCAGATCGTGCAGGTCCGCCCCCGGGCCCGCCTGCCCCAACCGGGTGCCGACCGAGGTCTTGTAATGCTCGGCAATCTTGGCGCGCACAGCACCACCCGCCAGCCCGTATGGCGGGGCGAAATGCTGCACCGGGCGGCCCAGACGCTGCGCAATCACCTCTTTGGCTTTCGTCAGTTCCGCACCCAAGGCATCGGATGTCAGCGCGCCCAGATCGGGATGGCTGACCGTATGGCTGCCAAACAAAACCCCGTCGGCGGCCAGCCCTTTGATCCGGTCCCAGCCCATCAGCTTGCGCGGGGGTGACCCGATACCGCGCCAACCCTCGGTCCGGCCGACAAAGGCGGTCGGCAGATAGACGATGGGGCGAAAGCCGTGGCGCTGCAGGATCGGCCAGGCGGTATTGCCGAAATCCTCAAACCCGTCATCAAAGGTGATGACCACCGCATGCTTTGGCATGGCAACGCGCCCCTCAGCCACGGCCAGATAGTCATCCATGGTCAGAACCGGCAGCCCCGCATCCGCAATCGCGCGCATCTGATCGGCAAAAACACCCGGCGCGATCGAGGTCGCCCCCCCGGCGTCAGAGACCGAATGATACATCAAGATGTCGATGCAGGGGGTGGACAAGGCTTAGTCCTCCACCCTGTGGCTTTCAAATTCATGGCGGTGTGCTGCCCATGCTTCGCGGTCAATGCCGCCATCCGCCGTCAGACAATCGGCCGCCGCATAAGCCATGGCAAAGGCGTGGTGGGTGTTGTCATGCGCGAACAGGCCCTGACGGCCAAAGCTCAAGAACCCGTCAAGCCCCGAAAGCCACTGATCGACCGTCTCAAAATGCTTTTGGTAATCCAGATCATAAACCGGATAGGCCTGCCCGATCCGCCGGGTTTCGCAACGCAGCACCTCGCATGTGACCGGAAGGCCCAGCTCGCCCAGCCATTTCACATAGTGCTGGCCAAGCTCTTCATCCGTCATATCCCACCACTTCTCGCCCGGATCGCAGGGCAATTCGGCGCACAGAATCGTCAACCCCTTGGGGCCGGTTGCCGAGTTATAGTTCTTCGGCTCTGACATCCGGCTGATCGGGATCGAGGTTTCGGGGAAGTAATGCGCATCATATTCGGTGAACTGATCGGTCTTGAGGATCAGATAAACCAGAATCATCCCGCGAAACTTGATCGCCTTGGCCGCGGCTTGCACGTTTTCGGGCGCAGGCGGATCCATCAGGCGCATCGCAGTGGTCAGCGGAATAGTCGAATAGATCTGATCGGCCTCGTGGCGAACCTCGCCACCCTCGCCTTTGGTGATCACTGCCGTCACCTTGTTGCCGTCACGCTCTATCCGCGCCACATCGGCGTTAAAGCTATAACCCACCCCGGCCTTGGAGGATGCATCCACCATTGATT
>JBAUHP010000328.1:0-2510 GCA_049680345.1 Albidovulum sp.
GCCATGCCCGGCAATGATGACCTCACGCTTCTGGTCAAACGCGCCGAGGCGCTTAGCGCCACGCTCAAAACCGATGACGGCGGGAACCTTTTGCAAGGGTTCAAGCGCGCCAATAACATTCTGAGCGCGGAAGAAAAGAAAGACGGGGTTGAATATTCCTACGGGGCGGATGTGAAATTCGCGGAAGACCCGGCGGAAGAGGCGCTGTTTGCCGCCCTTGACGCCGCCGAGGCTGCCATTGCGCCCGCGATGAAATCCGAGGATTTTGGCCAGGCCATGTCAGCCATGGCCGCCCTGCGCGCGCCGATTGATGCGTTTTTCGGTGCTGTGCAGGTCAATGCCGATAATCCGATCATCCGCCGCAACCGCCTAAACCTTCTGTCGCGCATCCGCACGATCTGCCTTTCTGTTGCCGATTTGGCAAAGATAGACGGCTGATAGGTAATTTTGTTTCAAGATTTGCGGTTTTTGGCGGCGAAATACCCGCCGCTGCCCCTTGTCACAATTCCTATCCGGCGTATGCTGCGCCTCGACAAAAGAGGATGCTGCAGTGCAGAAACACACGGATTTTGCCGAGTTCACCGAAATCACCCCCTCGGCGGGGATTGATGCGGCGCGCCATGGCTGGCGGGCGAAATGCCTGCAGCGGCTGATCCGGATGGACCTGCCGGTCCCGAAAGCCATCTCGCTTTCATTCGGGACCGTGCGCGCCATTGCCAGCGGCACCATGCCCGATACCAAAACGCTTGTCGGGCATTTTGGCGCCTCGCCGCTGCTTGCCGTCCGCTCAAGCCCCGCGAACCCGGAATGGGGCGGGCCGAACACGGTGCTGAATGTCGGCATGAACCGCGCCAAACATCTGGAGCTGACCAAAAGCCACGGCGCCGCCACGGCGGATGCGATCTATCTGCATTTCATCCAAAGCTATGCGATCAACGTCGCCCGGCTTGACCCCGATATGTTCGCGAATGAACCCTCGTCCGCAGCGCTTGATGCCGCCCTCAAAGCCTATGAGGATGAGATGGACGCCGAATTTCCGCAATCGGCCGCCGTGCAACTGGCCGAGGTTTTGCGTTCAATGGCGCGGGCATGGGATGGCACCACCGCCCGGCTTTTGCGTCAGGCCAAAGGTGCCCCGACCGAGGCCGCCCTTGGGCTTTTGGTGCAAGATATGGTGCAGATGGTTGGCCCCGGACTTGCCGGTTTTGGCACCATGCAGCTTGTCGATAGCGTCACCGGCGCGCCACAGTTGACCGGGCGCTTTCGCGGCCAGTTGCCCGCCAACCGCAAGGCCGAAGAGACGCTTTATCTGGTCAAGGACAAGCGCGGCGCGTCGCTGGAAGAGGCCGATCCACAGGTTTTCGCCGATCTGCAGCGCTACTGCGCTGATGCGCGTATCCGGCTGCGCGAAGAAATGCAGATCGAATTTGCCTTGGAAAACGGTGCGTTGAAGGTGATCGATGCCGTCAAGGTCAGCCGTTCGTCGCGCGCCGCGGTCAGGATCGCGGTCAGCTTGGCCAATGAGGGCGTGATCGGGCGTGATGATGCGATCTTGCGGATCGAGCCGCGCGCCTTGTCGGAACTTTTGCACTATCAGGTCGATCCGCGTGGCACGCGTGACGCTTTCGCAAGCGGCATCGCTGCAAGCCCGGGGGCGGCATCGGGCAAGATCGTGTTTTCTTCGGCCGATGCGCAGGCCAGTGCGGCGCGGGGTGAACCTTGCGTTCTTGTGCGCCGCGAAACCGCACCCGAAGATGTGCGCGGGATGCATGCCGCTGTGGCCGTGCTGACCGAGCGTGGCGGCATCACCAGCCATGCGGCGGTGATTGCACGCGGGCTGGGCCTGCCGTGTATCGTGGGCGCTTCCGACATTCGGCTTGATAGCCGCAACAAGACATTGATGACGCGCGCCGGCCGGGTGTTCAACGAAGGTGACATGATCACGGTTGACGGCACCAATGGCGAAGTGCTGGCCGGAACCGCCGAGATGTTGGAACCGGCCCTTGATATCTGGTTCACCACCTTGCTGCATTGGGCCGATAATGTGCGCGATATCGGCGTGCGCGCCAATGCCGACACGCCCGATGATGCCCGCACAGCACGGGTGTTTGAGGCCGAAGGCATCGGCCTGTGCCGGACCGAGCATATGTTCTTCGATGAAGATCGCCTGACCGTCATGCGCGAGATGATCTTTGCCGATAGTGTCCGCGACCGGCGCATCGCGCTTGATCGCCTGCTTCCCATGCAGCGCGCTGATTTCATTGCTTTATTTGATATCATGTCGGGGCTTCCGGTTTGCATTCGTCTGCTCGATCCGCCGCTGCATGAATTCTTGCCGCAAGGCCGCGAAGGCATGCGCGAACTGGCCGAAGCACTTGACCGACCCTTGTCGGAAGTGACGCGGCGGGTCGAGGCTTTGCGCGAATTCAACCCGATGCTGGGTATGCGCGGGGTTCGCCTTGGCATTACCATCCCTGAAATCTACGAAATGCAGGCCCGCGCGATATTCG
>JBAUHP010000329.1:0-1537 GCA_049680345.1 Albidovulum sp.
CGCCGCTTTGCCGCCATCAAGACAGGCGGTGACTTCGCGTTCCAGCAACAAAAGCTCATTCTCCAATATGCAGATGCTCAGCCCCCGATCTGCCGCCGCCCGCGCCCGGCGGGTCTGATCATCCAGATAAGGTGCCCATTGCGGCATCAAGATCGCCGGTATCTGGTGATACAAAATCTCATTGACCGAATTATACCCCGCCGCCGAAATTGTCAGGTCAGACGCCTGGCTTAAGGCCAGCGCTTCGGTGGTTTGCACGACGCGGGTATTTTGCCACAGTTGCAACGCGGGCAACACGGTCGAGCCGGGCCAGACCACAATCAGATGCAGGCATCCCGGTCGCCGCTCCATGATCGCGCAAAGGGTTTGCAACTGCGCGCTGCGGTCCGATGCCACCCCACCGCCCAGCATCGTCACCACCAATTCGTCAAAGTCGCGGCCCAGATGTTTTGCCAGACCCGCGCGCAGGGCGGCCTTTTGCTTGGGCGTTTGGGGCTGATGGCGGAAGATCGGGCCGACGGTGTGAATATGGTTGCCGAAACTATAGGCATCGCTCAGCTCATCAAAGGCCTCGCTTGGCACGATGACCCGGTCAAAAATCCGTTCCCGGTCCAGCACATCGGCATGAACCATGCCTTGCGGCCATAGGCCACGGCGGATCCAGATGGCGGAAAGCTGGCGCTCGACGATGCTGCGGTAGATGGAATCAAACACATATCCGCCGTCGAACACGAACCCGTCGCCGGGCTGCAATATCTGCTGAAGGCGCAGATAATTCGCCAGATCATTGGCGAAAGGCTCTGTATGGGCCTCGCTTTTTTGCACAAGCGGCGTGCAGTCAAAACCGCGCGCCGCAATCATCGGCAAACAGCTTGGGAAGGCCGCAAAAGCGCAGGGCCGATCTTTTGGCATGGCGGCGGCGATAACCGTGCAGCGCTGTGCATGGCCAAGGCCCACGCCATTGGTCGGCAAGAACAGCGTACGCGCGGGCCTTGGTGCGGTCCGGGCGGCCTTTGGGGCAAGTGTCAGGCCAAGCGCCGCTTCCAGCCGCGCGATAGAGACCGAGCGGCACCAGCTGTGTGCCGCGACCTGAGAGCCGATCTGGCCAAGATTTATCAACACTGTATCGGTCAGATAGGGCAAGAAGGCCGCAAGATCGTCCGGCCCGCGCAGCGCCGGCGCACCTGTCGCCACAAAGGCGCCGTCAGAAGTGCCGTCGATGACAACGCCCCCCGCCGCCATCAGGCAAACCGCCAGCCCCGCCATTCTTTCGCCCGGCACACCTTGGCCAAAGAATGCCGTAATATCGGTATCTTGCGCCAGAACCATCGGCGACAACTCTGAAAAACTCACAACCGGCAAAGCGTGATAGCGAGAGGCGCGGATCTGATCCTTTTGTTCGCCACTGGTGATGATGCGCAAGGAAAACGCCTGTCGGTTGTCCAGTTCGGCCAGAAGCGCAAGCTGCGCAAGGTCGGACAGGCTGTCGGCATCGGGCACCAGCGTCAGCCGTGGCAAGGGCTGCACCGGACGTGGC
>JBAUHP010000330.1:0-3360 GCA_049680345.1 Albidovulum sp.
CAGTCGCTCATCCCTGTCGGCCAGGATGTCGTAACCGGCCATGATCCCGTGAAAACCGGGGATTGGCCTGTCGCTCGGCATATCTTTCACCGCGGGCCCCCAGATATCCGCACCCCTGGCAAGGAGATCTTCGGCCGGGGTTTCATCTGCCAGACCAACTTCCGCGCTTTCATCACGCGCAGCTTCTTCGGCCCCAGCCTTATCAGGAGCAGCCTCATCAGGAGCAGCCTCATCAGGAGCAGCCCTATCGCTGGCCGCCTTGTCCGGCGCGACGAAAAGGGCTGCGTCTTCTATAGGATCGTCATCCCAGATGGCGTCGGAAAGCTGATCACCCGACATATCTTCAGCATCACCGCCGTCAGGCTCAAACCCCGTTTCAATCTCGGCGACAGCGGCTTCCAGCTCAGCAATCGTGTCTTCCAGCGTGGGGGTGGCTGCCACCTTGGGCGCATCGCCCGCTGTTTCGGCTTCGGCGTCGCGGGCCCAGTCCTGCGCCATCAGCGCCCTGGGGTCCGGCCCCTGATCGGTCGCACCATTTGCCACCGCACCCTCCCCCGCCCCTTCTTGAGCAGGTCGCGCAACCCGCAAGGCCGGTGTCAGCACAAGGCGTCCGTCATTTTGGTCCGCAGCCGGGCTGCTGGCACCAGTATCTTCGGCCCCACTATCTTCCGCCAGCCTATCTTCGGCCCCACTATCTTCGACCTGACCATGCGCCTCGGGCTTTTCAGAAGGCTCTGCCTTGTCCGCCATATTGCGGCCCTCTGACACCAATCGGCGGATCGACGACAAGACGTCCATTATTTCGGATTTCTGCTGCGGATCAGGCATAGTCACTCCTTACGGGGAAATCTGCGCGGGGGCCATTATACACAGCAGCACCCGCCATCGGCTTATTTCTGGCCAATGGCTTTAAGCACGCGATCAAGGCTTTTGCCCTGGGCCGAGGTGGCAGGTGCGTTCTTGACTGCATTATAGTAACCCTCTGGATCATAGGTGGGTATCCCCAGATTTAGATGCTCAACCGTTAATAAACCCATAGAGGCCAAAAGCGAATAAAGTGCTACTTGCAGCCGGGCTTCGGCCGAGGCGCGATCAGAACGCGCCTCGCGCAGGTCTTGTTCGGCATCCAAAACGTCAAGCGTTGTGCTTGATCCCAGCTCGGCCTGATCGCGCGTCCCTTCATAAACCGCCACTGCCGCATCAATCTGCCGGTCAATCGCGGCGATCTGGGCGCGTGCCACTTCGATGCTGGACCAGGCATTCGACACGGCTTGGGTGATCGTGACGCCGGTGCGCGTCAGGGCTGCACGCGCGGCATCGCGCTGCGCGATGGTCTTACGGTGCGCCGCCGAAAGCCTGCCGCCTGCGTAGATGGTCTGAGACAGGCTCAGCGTGGCCGAACTGCTTGTGTCGCCGCTGTCATCTTCTTGCAATTGAACATTGGCCCCCAGGGTCGGGCGCCGTTGGGCCACGGCCAATTCAACCTGAAGATCTGCCGCTTTTGCCTGATACTGGGCTTGAAGCACTGCGGGGTGCATGCGTTGGGCAATGGATTGCGCCTCGGCAAAGCTTTTGGGCAAGGCAGGTGTCGGCGGAATGCTGGTCTGGCCGTCCGATTGATGGCCGATTTCGGCAAGATATGCGGCGCGCGCTGCGGCCAGATCGCCGGTGGCAACCGCCAACTCTGCCCTTGCCGCGCCCAGACGGGCCTCGGCCTGCGATACATCAATCCGGGTTGCATCGCCCAGATTGAAGCGGTCCTGCGCCGCTCTGAGCTGTTCGCTGATAAGCCGCACGGATGTTTGGCTGATCGCAACGGTTTCCGTCGCACGGCGCAAATCCATATAGGCCTGCACCGCCGCCAACAGAATGTTCTGCTCAACCCCGACCAAAGCCTGACGGGTGCCCAGAACCGATTGCTTGGCCACTTCGATGCCGATCTTGCTGCGCCCGAAATCATAAAGATCCCAGTCAAGGTTAAGCCTTGCCGCCGTCGTGGTGTTCTTGCCCAGCAAATTGTCCGTGTGCTGGCTTTGCAGCACCCAAGAGATCACCGGCCGCAATGCCGAAACGGCGGTTGCGACATCCTCATCCGCCGCCCGCAACACCGCTTCGTTTTGGGTCAGCAGATCAGAACTGCGGTAGGCCGAAACCAGCGCATTTCCCAGGGTTTCCGCCTGCAGGGCAGTTGTCGACATCAACAGCCCAAGGGCCGCGCCCCTGAACAACGAAAGCCTCATACGATTCTTTACAACGATCATTTGCCTTGCCTCTCATCACGTAGGGTCTTTGCCCTATTTATTATTCGTTCGTTCGGATCCGATGCCGATCCAGAGGCGCCGTGATCCGTCAGAGCGTAAACGCCGGTGCTGTCTCAAACCCCGGCAATACTGGTGCAGTCGCATTGAAAGAAAAACGCCAGCTTACGGCGCCATCAGACTTGTGGCCGATACGGCACACCCCAAGCGCGCCGTCCATGAAGATGGCCACGATCCGCCCACCGTCTTTCAACTGCGCCGCAATAGCTTCTGGCAGCCGCTCAATCGCGCCTTCGATGAAGATGCGGTCATAGGGGCCGTCTGCCGCAGCCCCCCCCGTCAAATCAGCCTGCCGCAAAGTGACATTATCCGCGCCCGCTGCGGCCAACCGCCCGGCCGCCGCTTCGGCCAGCGCCGCAACCTCTTCCACGGCGATGACCGAACCTGCCATCCGCCCGATAATTGCCGCCGAATAGCCAAGCCCTGCCCCAAGGGTAAGCACCTTGTCAGCGGGCTGAATATCCAATGCATCCAGCATCTTGGCCAAGGTGCGCGGCTCAAGAAGCACACGCCCGCCTCCAAGATCGGTGTTTTCCCCGACATAAGCCGCCTCACGCGCGCCATCGGGCACGAAGGCTTCGCGCGGGACACAGAGCATCGCTTCAATGATGGGAAATTTGGTCACGTCATTTGGACGCACCTGCGTGTCAACCATCATCGTACGGCGGGCGGTGAAATCGGGCATCAAATGAACTCTTCAGTAGGGGTCTTAGTTTGTTATATGTATTGCCACACTACGCGCCCCTCGGCAACCATAACAGGTGTTTTGAATGGGTTGCGCGCCGTCCGGTCATGGTATAATTGCCTCAGAGCTCCGGCGGGTTGGCGGAGAGGTTACGCACCGGATTGCAAATCCGTGAAGACCGGTTCGATTCCGGTACCCGCCTCCAAGGCCCAATTTTATGGGTCCCGCTGCATCCCAGAAGCACCTAAATCCAAATAGAATCAATGAATGGCGTTGCATTGGGTGCCGATGCGTCCCTGTTGTGTCGGTACCGGTTTTTTGGAGATGCCCGATACCCACAAGATAGACTCACACGCC
>JBAUHP010000331.1:0-1878 GCA_049680345.1 Albidovulum sp.
ATGGCACCCGAAAGCGCAAAAATCCCGCCAAAGGCAAGGATGCTCAGCCGCATGATCACGCTCCAACCGGCCACCGCACCCTCACCGAATTGCGCGATTTCGCGGGTAAGTATCCAGTTGCCGAAGGGGGTGGATATCTGGGTGGCGATGGCGGGCAGGGCAATGGCGAAATAAGGGGCCGCAGTATTGCGCATATTGCGCATCGAAGGGCGGGCCAAAAGATCATGGCTTTGGGTCACGAACCACAAACCAACCGCCGCCATCAGCAAACGCGCGGCCACAATCGACCAGGCAGCGCCGCTGATGCCCCAGCCCATCCAGACGATCAAGAACGGGTCAAGCACCATCGCCAGCGCCCCCCCGGCCATGGTCACCGCCATGGAGCGCCAGGCATCGCCCACCGCCCGCAAAATCGCCGAGGCCATGATACCGGCCGCGATCAGCGCCATTGACGGCAAGGTGATGGCCAAGAATTGCGCGCCCAGCTCCAGCACTGCGCCCTCTGCCCCAGAGGCCGCAAGAACCTGATATCGAAAGACCCAGATCAACGCAGAGACGACAAGCTGCACCCCCACGGTCAGGATCATCGCGGTTGTGGCGATCCGCCGGGCGCGGTCGCCCTCGCCCATACCGATGCTGCGCGACACCATGGCGACCCCGCCGATCATCATGCCGATCGACAGCGAGATCACCGCAAACTGGATAGCGCCCGCAATGCCGACGGCGGCCATCTGCGCCTCATCCCCAAGGCGCGAAATCCACCACAGGGCAAGAAAATCAATCAAGAAGGTGAACGACAGGCCCAGCGCCCCGGAAAGCGCCATCACCACCACATGGCGCATCAAACTACCGGTGACAAACTTGCCTTGTTCGGGTTTCGGCCCTGCGTCAGTTGTCGCTGCCATATCCCGCCCACCAACCATTCGCCCCACCAACCCTTCGCCCCACCAACCTTTCGCGCAGACTTACGCCGGTTTCAGACCAACCGCGAGCAGGTTTTGCGCCGCCGCTCGCGAGGGGGGCTGCTCCGTGACCCGCGCAAGATCAAGGCTGGCCAGCCCTCATATCGCGAAATGGCCGCTCTGCGGGACGAAGCACCAATTCGCTGCGGTTGCGCCAATGTCTGCAAAGTGTAAATCAGTCTTTGGCGTCATCCTTCTTTGCCGAAAGCATCGTGTCTATGACGACATCGCCTCCATCTCTTGCTTCGTCGAATACATCACGACCATATCTTGATCTCAAATCAAACATCAATTTGTGCACGTCCTCATCAATATATGCGTCGAACCAAGTTCGGATACCGAGTTGGGTAAGGCGTCTTTGATGTTGGAAATCTAATTCGAAGCTAAAGCATTGGAGGTTGTGGCTTACGAAAACCATCCGCACATCGTAGTCACCATTTAGGCTTTGCAATGCCAGCTCACGTGTGCGCAGTCGCCGCAAAATCGCCTCGACATGTATATTTAGGTCTTCTGTTTCGGGTATGCCGCTATTGAGCTTCCAATGCGTGAACCAACGCTTCTTGTGGGGGCCTTTCGTTTGCCAAGGGTCGCCCTCAGACCATTCGTCATCAGGATCAATCCCCAAAACGTCCGTAATTTCTTTTGCAGGTCCTTTGCCTTGAATCCCAAGGTAGGCATACTGGCGATATGTCTGTGGTTCTAATGGCATTTAGTTGACTGCTTTTTGAAGGGACTGACTGGTTTTTCTGTCTATAACAGACCTTCGTAGATTGTGCAGCATCAGTTCAAATGGCCTCAAACCAGACGTCTCGGATGTCTTTGGACCAAACCCCAAGCCTAGTAGAAACTCTGCGGATCTATGTCGATCGACAGGCGCAGGTTGTTGGGGGGTTTCAACTGCCCCACCCATTCGGCC
>JBAUHP010000332.1:0-20390 GCA_049680345.1 Albidovulum sp.
GTTATCAAAGGAAATGACCACAGAACAGATGGTTTAGGCCGAGAATAGAGGTCAAAAACAGACCCCGTAAACGTTGTGCCGGATGTTCAACTTGCCCCGCAACTTGCTGATATAACGTGATATTATCGCTGATCGGTGTATGCGCCGCCGCATCCTGTGATATGTTGGCTGGGTCAACATCGGGTTGTCGTTGTGGGGGGCGTGGCGGATCGGAGGATCAGTCATGGAAACACCATACTTACCAGCCATTCGCGCTCTGCTCCCTGCATGGAACAAGGGCCGCATAATCGACCAGAGCCGACCGCTGAAACCAAAACACGTTTGGGCGATCCGAGTAAGGCTTGAACTGGCTGAGAACCCTCACGACCTTGCACTATTTAACATGGCGATTGACAGCAACCTTCGAGGTTGTGATCTGGTTCAAAGAACGTGCGCCCGTCTTGCAAAGCAAAACGCAAAAACCTGTGCGCTTCGAGATTTCCGAAGGAACGTGCGGATCGTCCGGGATTGGCTGACGTTGATTGGCCTTGAGGTGACTGCATACGGCACCCATTCGATGCGCCGGGCCAAAGTGACGCAGATCTACAAGAAGACTGGCAACCTGCGCGCTGTTCAGCTTTTGCTGGGTCATACCAAGATGGACAGCACCGTCCGGTACCTCGGTGTCAAGCTCGAAGATGCTTTGGCTATCGCGGAAGCTATTGAAATCTAACCGTTTGGTCCGTCCAAAAGGACGGCGCAAGGCCGACCCGCCACTCGTGCAATCAGTCAAAGTACCGCACCAATTGGCTGGCTGGGCGGAAGGCTTCAATCAACAGGTCAATCACGTTGTCGTCTAGCAAAAGCGCGTCTGGCAGGTTCTTGCGGCACCCTAATCCTACCATTTTCAGATAGGGCGCTGCTGGATCCTTGTTGTCAAAACCATCTGGCACAGCACCCAACATCTTTCGTGTGACTATTCCGCCCGGGAAGGCCGCTTTGAACTCTGGATCGCTTGCGACGTCGTCAAGGCCCTTCGGGTCGTCGGCCAAAGTTGTGCGCAACCTTGCAAGTGCGGCCTTGGAGGGTTGAAAAATCCCGGCCCCAGCGTGGCAATTCCCTGGCTCGATATGGAGATAATAGCCGACGCCTTCGGAGGGGTTACCTGCATTGGAAAACACATCAACGTCCGTGCGGTATAGGCCCGGTCCGACGCGATCGCGCGCCTCTTGAACGAACTTGGAGTAACTTTGCTTGGGTTTGATACTTGCCTCAGCCACGTAAGGGTCAAAACGATGCGCATAATCGTGGAGTGTCATGGCAATGCCCATGAAGTTGCGCTGAGCGTCGTCGCGTTCCTCGCGGTGCGCGTCCATCCAGGATTTGCGGTTGTTCCTCGCAAGATTTGCTAGGAACAAAAATGTCTCCGGCTCTACCATGGGTACCCTTACATCAGTCTGACTCAAACGTCTCGTTGTCGTGCGGTTTCCCGGTCGAAGAACGCTGCGATGCGGCCAACCAGATGGCCTTGGTACAACATAGATATCGAAATCCTCAAAAACTGCACAATCTGACGAGGGAAAACTGCAAACCAACCAAGCATACCCAGCCTATGAGCCGCGTATTGCATCTTTCGATTGGTCTGTGGTTGCTTGCAGCCGCATCCGCCTTGTTGGCGGTACATCCGATCATTTGGCTGATCACCACATGGCGTGATCCGTCATATGGTTCGGTCGGCTTCATTTTTCTGGCTCTGTTAATCGCATTGGTGGTTTGGAGTGTTTCGTCAGGGCGCCCTACCGCACAAGGCGCCCATCCGGGCGCGGCCGTCTACCTTTTACTGATTGCGGCCGCGATACGGTTCTTCAGTCAGATCCTGGCAATCAACTTTCTCGGCGGCATAGCACTTTGCATGGACGCATATGCGCTTTTGACGCTGCTTGGCTTGCCCACAAGACCGCGCGCCCTATCGCCATTTTGGCTGACCGGGTTGTTGTTCTTGTCCTTACCGGTAGAGCGTCTATTGCAACGTTTTGGTGGCCTGATTTTACAAGATGCCTCGGCATATGGTGCCTGCGCCACGCTTGGTCTGTTCTTTGAAGATCTGCAGTGCGCTGGCACATTACTGGTCTTGCGCGGCCATGACATTCTGGTTGATCTGCCGTGTTCGGGCACGGCCTCGCTGATGATCACCCTAGGCAGTCTGGCGGGCCTGTTTTCGATCAGCCGACCATCGCCCATGACCGCCATGGTCTGGGCTGGCCTAAGCCTGGCCCTGTCCGTCGTCTTTAACAGCCTGCGGGTTACATTACTGGCACTTGGGGCGACGTATCGTGATGCGCTGCCGTTTGATGTGATGGCAGACCCGATGCATGGGCTGGTGGGTCTTTTGACGCTTGGCCTTTCGCTTTTGCCGTTGTTTTTCTGGTTTCGACCCCAACCTTGGGTTGGCACCCCCCTGTCGAACTTCCCCGTCCTCTCCCTTCCGGCGCGATATCGCGCGGCCACTGGGGCGCTCGCCTTATGTGCCGCAATTGCGATTGTGATGGCGCCGCGCAGTGCTTGGGATGTCTCAAAGGATGTTGCGGCACCTATTTTGCCGAACGGGATCCATGGGTTTGCCGTTCAGAAACACGCGTTAAGCCCGCTCGAAAGTGTTTATTTTGAAACCTATGGCGGTGTGGCGCGCAAGGCCAGCTACGGGGATTTCGGTGTCACGGTCGTGCGCACAACCTCTCCGCTCCGCCATCTGCATTCACCAGAGGAATGCCTCAAAGGGTTGGGGTTTGAGGTCCGGTTCGTAGGCACACATACCGGGGCTTGGCCAAGCTCAATCTACTCTGCCGTCAATACGGACGGCCGCTGGCATGTTGCCGTGACATTTGCAGCCAGTGATGGGTTTGTCACCGCCAATATGAGTGCCGTCATTTGGCATTGGCTGAAAAATCCCGACACCATCTGGTCCAGCTATCAACGCATCACGCCTGCGCGTTTTTCCGACGCCGATCGCGCCCCAATGGATGAGGCTTTGATGGCGTCTTTGGACGTGCCCCAAGATCCCGTTATTTTTGAAGGAAAAATCCGATGAAAAGATTCATATGCATTATCAGCCTATTGGTGGCGTGCTTTACTGTTTTTGTAGCATCCAAGGCGCATGCCAACCTTGATGAAAACGTAGCGGGGCAACTGGTCGCAGACCATGCCGGACGCAAGATCGTGCTGCCTTTGCTTCAGTCTGACTACGTCGTCCACATAGATGGAACTGTGGCAACGGTCGAAGTCACGCAAAGCTTTTCTAACCCCAGCGATGTGCCTCTGAACGCTCGCTATCTTTTCCCGCTCAATCAACATGCCGCGGTTTTTGCGATGAGAATGGAGGTCGGGGACGAAGTCATCGAGGCGATTATCCAAGAAAAGGAAAAGGCGCAAAAAACCTTCGATGAGGCCAAAGCTGAAGGTAAGGCTGCCGCTTTGCTAACGCAGCATCGGCCCAACATGTTTACTCAAGATATTGCCAATTTGATGCCAGGCCAGCTTATCAAAGTAACCCTGTCCTATGTTCAGTCCGTGCCGAAAATCGATGACAGGTATGAATTGGTTGTGCCGATGGTCGTCAGTCCCCGGTTTGGGCAAAGTGCGACTGCTCAGACGGGTGATCTGGCCGGGTGGCAATTGGCCGACCTGCCTGCCTACCCGAATGTCGCAGGGCTTAATCTGCCCAAAGATCAGGTCGCACCGCGCGTCACCTTGACTGCGACTGTCAGGGCGGGGATGCCGATCCTTGGATTGGGTAGCGATAGCCATGCGCTGACAATCACCGGCGATGATCAGGCCAAATCTTTGGCTTTTCGACAGGGTGCGGAAGTCGATAACCGCGACCTGATTTTGCGCTATTCGCTGTCCGGAGACTCTTTGCAAGCGGGCGTGTTAGATCGTTTCGATGCCGATGGCGGCTATGTGTCTATCACAGTCGAGCCGCCGAAAATTGTTCCAGATGCGATGGCTACACCGCGCGAGTTGACCTTTTTGATCGACACCTCAGGTTCTCAGGACGGCGAACCTTTGCAAGCAAGTCAGAAGTTCATGTCCGTCGCGTTGGAGGCTTTGCGCCCAAGCGACTTCTTCCGGATCGTGCAATTCGAATCCTCCGTCACCAGTTTTTCCAAGAATGCCGTTAAAGCCACGCCCGAGAATATTCAGGCGGGTCAGCGTTTTGTCAGCAAACTTGCGGCGGGTGGAGGCACGGATATTGATGCCGCCATTCGCGCGGCATTTGGGGCACGACCCATCACCGGAACTCTGCCGATAGTGGTGTTCCTGAGCGATGGTTTGGTCGGCAACGAAGCCGACGTGATCAAAAGGGTGCGCAAGAACATCGGTGAGAGACGCATCTATTCCTTTGGCGTCGGCGCATCGGTTAACCGTTACCTAATGGACGGGGTAGCCTCAGAAGGACGCGGCTATGCGCGCTACATCGATCCCACTGACGACGCCACCGAAGTTGCCATTCGCTTTGCTTCTGCGTTGAAGACACCGATCTTGACTGATGTTGAGTTGGATTGGGGTAGTTTGGATGTCGCCGACGTCAGTCCCGAGACTTTGCCGGACTTGTTTGCGGGGGACGCTATCCGCATCTTTGCGCGCTATAAAACCGGGGGCAAGCATACGGTAACGATCAAGGGCAAGGTGAATGGCGTTTACGCCGAACTGCCTATGCAGATTGATCTGGCAAGCACTCCAACAAATGGCACATCGAAGGCGTTGCCGCTGATCTGGGCGCGCAACCAGATTGCCGCAAAGACCTTGGATTACAATACTGAGATGGGCGACAAAGATGCGCTGAAGAAGGCCGTCGTCCGGCTTGGACTTGCCCATTCCTTGCAATCCCAGTTCACCTCTTTCGTTGCCGTGTCGCGTACCGTCTACAATCAGACGCCCGATACCACCGAGACAAAATCGGTGGCCTTGCCGAAGGTCGCCGCGACTTCAGCAGCGGCATATCCATCGGCAATTTCTGGTAGCTCGACCCCTGAACCCGAAACCCTGCTTGGTCTGATGCTGGCACTCATGCTGGCGGTGGCCCGATTTGGCAGTGCGGTCCGGTCAAGGCTCGCAAGATCAATCACCGCCACTAAGGAGTATTTCAATGTTGCCTGATGCTTTGCGCTTTGACGCCTGGTGGTTTTCCGACGATCTGACGGTGGCCGCCCCACCCGATGGTGGCTCTCCCTCCCGTCAGGATCGACGGACAATCTCTCCGATGTTAGCGGTTTTGCTGGCGGCGCTGTGTCTGGTCGGGCTTGGTGATGTGCTGGTCTATGGGCATTCCTTGGGGCTTGGGCTGGTCTTGTTCATGCTGATCGCCTCCACCGTCGGGCTTGGCTTGCGCCACTGGCAAGGACGGTCTGTCGGCCGCGGGCTCTGGGCCGCAGCGGCGCTGGGACTGGGGCTGTTGCCGGTGCTGGAATATGTGCAGGCCTTGTCATTGATGTTCGGTCTCTTGGGTGCAGTGATCTTTGTCGCAGTCTTAAGCGGCGGCACTGCGTCTGCTTGGCGAAAGATCAAGGTTACGGCCCTGTTCTGGCTGCTTCGTTTCGGGACGGATGCGCCAAAGATCGCGGGGGATTTGTCTGACACGACGCTCACCGGGGTAAACTGGCGGCGTACTATCTTGGGCCTGTTGTTGCCGGCAAGCGTCGGGCTGACGTTTGCCGGGCTGCTGTTGGCCGCAAACCCGGTACTCGAATCGCTGGCCGTGCAATTTGACCCCTTGGTGATTTTTGCCGATCTCAGCCCTTGGCGTGTCGGGTTCTGGATAGTGACCATAATACTGGTCTGGCCCATCTTGCGATCTGTCGAGGTGCAAAGATCCACAAGGCATGGGCCCACCGCCCTTGGCGTTTCGCAGGCCCGCCTTGCGCCATTCTTGAATGCCGCGGCGGTTCGCCAGACGCTTATCTTGTGCAACGGGCTTTTCTTGATCCAAGGCATTACCGACTTGGGTTACCTTCTTGCAGGGGTCGAACTCCCCGCAGGCATGACTTATGCGCAATATGCCCATCGGGGCGCATACCCCTTGCTTGCAACGGCCCTGTTGGCAGGCGGTATTGCCACTGCAACCGCCGGGTTTGCCCGCCGCGACCCCTGGATACGGGCGTTAAGCTTGTTTTGGATGGTTCAGACATTGATGCTTGTCGGCTCCAGCGTCTTTCGGCTGTCGCTTTATATTGATGCATATGGGCTGACGCTGCTGCGCATGTGGGCAGGGGTTTGGATGGCATTGGTCCTTGCGGGTATTTGTCTGGTCTTTGTCCAGATATGGCAGGCCAGATCTGCGCTTTGGCTGATCAATCGCAATATGATGATTAGCGCGGCCACTCTTTATCTATGCTGTTTCTTTAACTTCACCCAGTATGTAGCCAGCTACAACTTCAGGCATCTGGGTGAAGAAACCGCCACCGAATATGCTTGCGCCTTAGGCGACCATGCTGCCGGGGCGTATTTTTCAAGCTTCGGCACGACCCGACCTGTTCCTTGTTTTGGGGAATACCTTTCGCACTTGGGCCAACAAGACTGGCGCGAATGGAGCTTTCGAAAGGCTCGTATGGATCGCGCCCTTGCGACTGTGATAGAGGAGATGAAACAGATGCGCCCCGAAATGTTTGAATGGCGTTATGGCGAAGTCGGAGCGTACGAGAACAGACATGCCCCATGAAATTCACATCGTTGACGATGATGCGCATATCCGGGATGTGATCCGGTTTGCGTTGCGTGATGCAGGCTATCAGATCCAAGAGGCCGCTAACGGCAATCAGGCGCTGGCTAATCTGGCCAAACACGCGGCTGATCTGGTCATTCTTGATGTCGGTATGCCCGAATTGGACGGCTTTCAAACCTGTAAGGAGATCCGCAAAACCTCCAATGTGCCGATCCTGTTTCTGACGGCGCGCAATGACGAAATTGACCGCGTTCTGGCGTTTGAGTTGGGCGGCGACGATTATCTGTCCAAACCGTTCTCTCCGCGTGAACTGGTGCTGCGGATTGGCGCGATCTTGTCGCGCGGCAAATCTGAGATCGGTTCCAAACTATCCATCGGCAATCTGACGCTGGAGGACAGCAAACATCTGGCCACGCTGAAGGGCCGGCCGCTAAGCCTGACGCCACGCGAATTTGCCTTGCTCAGCGTGCTGGCGAAAAGCCCGGATCAGGTTTTCATGAAAGCCAACATCATGGCCCAGATCTACGGCAACAACATTTTTGTGGCGGACCGCACGCTTGACAGCCATGTGCGCAATTTGCGGGCCAAGGCGCGTGAATTCGGCTGTGATGACATCGTAACAACCGTCCATGGGGTCGGCCTGAAGCTGGGCCGCTGCCTGTGTTGAGCATCCGAAAAAAATGGCGGCCGTCGCTGGTGACGGTAATTACGTTGGTCGTGGCAACCCTGATTGCCTTACCCCTCGTCGGATTGATCGCGGCGCGACTGACCAGCAATCAATTCGTACGTGAAACTGAAGGCAGCCTTCTGTCTCAGGCCGCGATCATGGCAGAGGTTTATGCCCGCGAATACCGCAAACAGTCGTCTGGCCCTCCGCACGGCCAGCCACTTACCTCCGAGCAGACGGCCTTTTATGCTGCGGAATTTCACCACACACCCGTTTCGTTGACCACAAGGGCAGAGACGATTTTTCCCGAGCGCCCTGATCCTGCACCAACGGGTATCGAGGTTAGCCCGGTATATAAGAAAATCGGCGCAGTATTTTCCGAACTCGCATCCAAAGCGCAAAAGGCGTCATTGGCCGGATATCAGGCAGTGGACGTCCATGGGAACATCATAGGCGGCATCGGCGCACTGGAGGGCGGGTTTGCCGATCTGCCTGAAATCCAATCCGCCTTGCACGGCGAAACGGTCACGCTGTTGCGATATCGGGCAGACAAAAACCGGAGGCATCCGCTTGCATCTATCAGTCGGGACACCGGGTTTCGGGTCTTTGTGGCGATGCCAGTGATCGTGGAGAACCACGTCGTGGGTGCGGTCTATCTGACCCGCACGCCCAGCAACTTGGGCAGTTTTTTGTACCGCGAACGCCAAACGATCCTCTTGGTGTCGGGATCGGTATTATTGGCCGCCACCGTCGTTGGCCTTTTGCTGTGGCGATTGCTTGCCGGTCCGATAAGGGCCCTGCAGCAGCAATCCGAACATGTCGCCACCGGTCAGATAACCATGCCAAAGCCGATAGAGCACTACGGAACCAAGGAAACAGCAAAACTGGGGCAAAGCATCTTGTCGATGTCAACCAAGCTCAAACAGCGATCAGACAGTTTGCAAAGCTACACCGCACATGTGACCCACGAATTGAAGTCACCGCTGACATCGATAGTGGGAGCGATCGAGTTGCTGGAACAAAGCGGGGGCCGGATGGACGCAGCTGACCAGCGGAAATTCTATAAGAACATCCAAGAAGATGGGGCCAGAATGACCCGGCTATTGGATGATCTGCGAAGCCTTGCGGCCTCCGATATGGCCGCCGCTGTCGGTAGCACAGACCTGGCAAGTGCGGTTGCGAGATGCCAGTCAGAGTTTCCGGACCTGCACATCGACTATATCGGCCCCGATGGCACCATTCTTCCTATCGCCGAACAGGATTTGAATGTTGTTCTGGTCCATCTCGCCCAGAATGCGCAGCAGCATGGCGCGACGAAACTGACGGTCTCGGCTTCGCAAGAGACTGTGTCGATCGCAGATGACGGATCAGGGATATCACCCGCGAATCTGGACATGATATTCCAACCTTTCTTTACCACCAAACGCGATACCGGCGGTACCGGCATGGGGCTGGCGATTGTTCAAAGCACCCTCAAGTCATATGGTGGAAACATCCGCGTTGATACATCTGCTGGCGGGGCGCGGTTTGCGCTGAGTTTCGACATCTGATCAGTTTGAAAACGCGCATCCGTGCCTCAACGAAATTGGAAAACGGCGCGAATGTTATTCCACTGAATCGCGACTGAATGCGAATCCATGTTTCATGTTTTCATACGGCCTCGGCCCACAGACGCCCTTGTCCGCAACGTCAAACGCTGCTGTGCAGCTTTCGCATTGCTGCCGTTCGCGCACCGCGCGGCATATCCGATCGGGCCATGTCGCTGATGCGGACAAATTTGTCTTCCAATGAGGATCAGCTTTCGGGCGACAGTAGCTTATGCAGTCACCTATGCCCGTGGGGAAAGGTTAGGCTGATTTCGGATCTTGTGAACCAAATGCAAGATGATACGGCGCTGGCGCCGCAATAAGAGTCAGTAACGCCTAAGCGGGATACGCACCCCCAACGAAATGACGCTGTCGCGGCGGTCGACATTATACGCCTCGCGAGGCGTGCCACCCGCACCGATGACGGATGCCGTCCCGCCCTTGGCCGTGCCGAAATCATAATAGCGCCAAGATAGGTCCATAATCACTGGATGTTGTCCTGGGCGGGTGACTTGTACCGCAACGCCGACGCCGAGCGAATAGGCGAGATCAATCGACGAATTGCCTTGGAACGTGCGCACTGGTGTTGATGCGCTTGCCCTAAAGCGCGTCCACTCACTCATCCGGTTATTCGCAAAGCCGAGGCCGGCGACAAAATAGGGCTGAATCCGCGAATTCACCCCGCGCTGCTCCAGCGGCGAATAAAAAATGCTGCCCATAAGCGCGGTTGTTCGCACCCGCGCATTGGTGATATCTGCATGGGGCCCCGGATCGTTAGGGATAGTATAGGACCACGGACCGATAGCATCGACCTCTCCCAAGGAAATCACGCCCAAATCGGCGCGAAACCCATTCATCCAGTCGAACCCTACCGCTGCGCCGGCGAAAGTGCTGTCATCGTCGCCGATGTCGAAGAAGACTCGCGGATCACTTGGCCCTGGCGGAAGCCAGTTGCCATTTGCCAAATCTGTGCCAGCCCGTCCTGCCTCGAAGCGCAGGTAGGGCCCGAATGTCACGCTGGCCGATGTGCGTCCGAATAGTGTTGTGCCGCTATACGTGCCCGTGTCAGCCGCGCCTGCGGATCCCGCAGCCGCAACGGTCGCACAGGTCGTCATGATAGCGATTGTCATTCGCATGGTCTCTGCCTCTCACTGACCCGAACATTTTTTGGTTCTTTTCCGCAGCGTGCCACACTTCCATCCCATCGCGCAGCGCCACTTGCACTGCGGGGCGGAAAAAGCTTTAGCCGTGGCCTGCAAGCACCGCTATTCGAATTGCCTCCGCCTTCGCCGCAAGCGTTGCTGCCGCCGCCGGTGAGAGGGGTGTGCCAAGGATTGTCGAAACCGCAGTCACTGTGTCGGTCGTGATTGGCAAGTTCTTGTCGGATGCCACGCCGAGGAAGGCCGCCATCAGCGTATCCGTGCTATTCGTGATCTCTCCGGTGCTTGTAAGAACTGACGTCCCGTCAAGCGCATCTTTCAGAAGGGCCAGGTTCTGCAAGGGTGAATCAATATAGCTCAGATTGTCGAAATTGTTCGACAGCTCATTGATCATCTCATTGATATCCATTGAATAGAAACCCGCCATCTCGGGCGACAGACTCGCTAGGGCCTCTTCGTAGGCCCGTTGCAGCACCTGATCAGGCGAGCGCGCGACATTTAGTCGGCCAAGCTCTACCTCGGGAATACCTTCTCGCGCCCAGACCGGACTGCCGCCCACCCCGGATGATTTGCCCTGCCCTTTTCCGCTACCTTGACCCTGACCGGCGCCGCTGCCCGGATTGCCGCCACTGCCACCGCCGCCGCTACCGCCACCGCTGCCGCCATCGCCATGGCCATCGTCGTGGCCATCGTCGTGGCCGCCATGCCCTCCACCCGACCCACCGGTATGGCCATCATCGCCATGGTCGTCGTCATGTTCGCCGCCGGAGCCACCTTTGCCGCCGATATGGGTTTGAGCCCAAGCGCCGCCGCTGACCTTCCCGCCTGGCATGTCTGCGGGAACCAGCGCCAGCGCGGCCGCGCCCAGTATCAGAACGGCAAGTCGGCGCCCGAACAATGCGCGCCCATCGTCTCGAAGGAATGTCATTCTGAATATCTCCTCATTGTCGCCTGGGTTTGCCGCTCTGGCAAAAAACTACCCGCGCGCAAAACGTCGCGCGGGCAGCTTGCTTGCCCGCCGGAGCCTATTAGCCGTGCCCGGCCAGAACGGCGATGCGGATTGCCTCAGCTTGCGCAGCCAAAGCGTCAGCTGCAGCACCGGTGATCGGCGTTCCGAGGATCGTCGAGACCGCAACCACGGTGTCGGGTGAAATCGGCACGGTTTTGTCCGACGCGGTTCCGAGGAACGCTGCCAGCAAAGTGTCAGTGGCGTTCGTCACACCAAGCGTGGTCAGCGTCGAGGCACCGTCAAGCGCGTCTTGGAAAAGAGCCAGGTTCTGCAAGGGCGAGTCGATGAAGGTGACATTGTCGAAGTTGGTCGACAGTTCGAGGATCATGTCGTTCAGATTCAACGAATAGAAATCGATCATCTCCGGCGAAATATTGGCCAGCGCCTCATCATAGGCGCGTTGCAGGACTTGGTCGGGCGAACGCGCAACGTTCAGCCGCCCCAGTTCGATCTCGGGGATACCTTCTTGCGCCCAAGCCGGCTTGCCACCGCTGGAACCCGAACTGGACGGGCCGCCCGCCTGCGGGCCTTTCGAGTCCGAATCCGGTCCCGGACCGCCCTGACCGCTTCCCTTACCACCCTGACTTCCCTGGCCGGACTGCGATCCCTTGCTGCCCTGACCTTGGCCGCCCTGATTGCCCTGACTTTGGCCAGCCCCATCGGAACTTTGCGCCAACGCGCCGGTCACGCCAAAGCCATGCGATCCAGACCAATCCGACATAGCCAATGCCGCCCCAAGCCCGATCATCGATATACCCGCCACCAGAACTGCTTTTCCTGTCTTGACCGACATTGTGTGCTCCTTTGATCATAACTGAAGCAGTCAAAATGACTCGGTTTTGAATTCACTCATTGATATATATCAATGTTATGAAGTTTCTCACTTTCTGGCCTGCACCCGCAAAGGGTCAGGCAAAATGATCCCGCCGATAAGTATTGTACCTGTGTCTGGTAGACGGCTTTCGCCCGGCCAAGGCTGCGGATCGCGGGACAAACCTGTCGCTTGATCAGCGCATGCAAAGGTCCGGTCTGAAAGACCTGCGGTCGTTCATTGCGCTGTGCGCAAATCGCGCGACATCAGATCACATCGTGCGCGTCCGATAATCCGACACAGCATTCGCCGCGTGCTGAAAAGCTGCCCTGGTCATTTCCAGATCGTCGGGGCTCAAGGCCAGCGATGGATAGAGTTTCCCGGGCGACTTGAAGACCCCATTGGCACGTAAGGTGCTGTTCCAGACCTCGTTGATCTTCGGATCGCTATGTTTGGCGCTTCGATAGTCGACCGGGTCTGTTTTTGTGAAGAAGATGTCAAACAGGGTCGGATCGCCACAAATGCGGTGGGCGATCCCTTGCTTGTTCAGCGCGGCGGATTGCATATCCATCAGGGTCTGGCCCAGATCGCGAAGCCGCTCATATTGCCCCGGGCGACGCAGGACTTCCATCGTTTTGAGGCCCGCAGCCGAGGCCACCGGATTGCCCGAGAGCGTGCCAAGCTGCATCAGCCACTTGTCGGCCCCGACAACCGCCTTATCAAAATGCGCCATGATCTGAGCGCTGGCCCCAAGGGCCGCCAACGGAAAGCCGCCTCCGATGATCTTGCCGAGTGTGCAGATATCCGGCGTCACGCCGTAGCGTTCCTGCGCACCGCCATAGGCAAGACGGAAGCCGGTGACGATTTCATCGAAGATCAGAAGCACGCCGTGTTTATCGCACAAGTCGCGCAGCCCTTGCAGGAAGCCGGGTTGTGCTGGGATGATGCGCTGCAAGGGCTCGGCGATAATGGCGGCAATATCCGCATACTCGCTGAGAAGGGAGGCAACTGCCTCAAGATCGTTGAAGGGCGCGATCAACATCTCATCGGCCACACCTTGCGGGATGCCTGCGCTGTCGGGCACGGGCGTGGGGAAATTGACGTAGGCCGAAGGCGCGAGGCTCATCTGAGCCTCGGCGGACATGCCGTGATAGCCACCCTCGAATTTCAGGATTTTCGGCTTGCCGGTATAGGCGCGGGCTAGGCGGATGGCGTACATATCCGCCTCGCCGCCCGAGGTGACGAACCGGACCTGTTCACAGCAGGGCACTGCATCGACGATGGCCTCTGCCAGGTCGATGCCCTTGGCATTGTTGGCGAAAAAGGTCATGCCCTTCGGAAGTTGTTCCAACACGGCTTCCATCACTTCCGGATGGCCATGACCCAGAAGCATCGGGCCGGAACCGATCAGGTAGTCCACATATTCGTTGCCGTCCTCGTCCCAGACGCGGCTTCCATCGCCGCGCGCAATGACGATGGAGGCGTCGAAATTTCCGAAGCCAGCGGCCGGAAGAACCTCGCGGGCACGGGCAATCCATTCGGCTTGGGAGAAAATGCGGTTCATGCGTTCAATCCAGTATCAGATCGGGTGCGCCGAGGCAGGTTTCGTCAACGATGACGCCAAGCCCGGGGCCATCGGGTGGTACGATGTGGCCAGCGGTTCGGGTTGGCGCGTCCGGCCCGAGCCGGGGGCTGACATAGCTCGACAAATCGCAGACGTTCAGAAGATGGGAGGGTGGAGTCGCTGCTCCCAGATGCAACGCCGCTGCAGTGACAATATCGCTGCCCCAAGTGCATTCGATGCACATCTTCGCGCCAAGATGCAGGCACAGGTCGCGCGCCCGGCGCGCGGCCGACAACCCGCCGAACTTTGACAGCTTCAGCGCGACCGCATCCATGATACCAAGCCGGTGTCCTTCAAGAAGCGTGGCCGTATCATGCGCCAGTTCATCCAGCTTCATCGGCAGACCTGTAGCCGATTGCACCCGCGCGCAATCTTCCAGCGTGGCGCAAGGTTGTTCCAGCATCACATCCAGTTGCGCCACGCCACGGCCAACACGGATCGCATCCAGCGTGGTCGCACCGCAGTTCCAATCGCCATAGACCAGCGGACCGGGCCCGACTGCCTCGCGCACCTTCGTCAGCCGCTCAACATCGGTCTGCCAGTCGCCGGACGCGCCCAGCTTGACCTGAAACTGGGTGATGCCCTGCGCTTTTGCATCGCAAGCGATGCGGGCCATCTCATCCGGTTCAACGCAGGTGATGGAGTGGTAGAGCGGCAGGGTTTCTTGTCGGCGTCCTCCCATCAGGGCATGGATCGGCAAACCCGCAACTTTCCCGGTGATGTCCCACAGCGCGATGTCCAGCGCGGATTTCGCATAGACATGCCCCGGCAAAAAGGCATCGGCCCTGGCCATGAGTGCCTCGGCACCGACAGGATCACCCCCGAGGATGACGGGCGCGAGTTCTTGCAAGGCAGGCGCAACTCCACGGGCGTAGGCAGGCAGGTAATGCGGGATCGGGCAGACCTCGCCCCAGCCAGTCAGCCCGGCAGCGGTATCGACCGCAATGACAACCGTTTCGACCGTATCGCAAGTCTTGCCATCGGCCATGTAATAGGCCTGATGACTGGTCAGCGGCACATGCCAGAGCCGCAGTCGCGTAACACCTTGCCCGATGTTGACGGGTGTCGGCGACGGGGCGGTCATCCGGTTCATTCGGCGGGCTCCTGAACGGCATCGGCACGAGGCAGAAGGCTGTGCGGATCGTAGGCCGCCTCGCCAAGCACGCGGGCGGCGCGGGGTTTGCCGTGGATGGTCACCTCCAGTGCAGTGCCGGGCTCCGCCGCATGGGGTTTGACATAGGCGAAGGCAAGGATCTTGCCGACCGTGTGGCCGTAGACCACGGACGCCGTGGAGCCGACAACCGCACCTTGCAGCGTCACAGCCTCACCGCCGTGACCGTCGATTTCGCCATCCGGCGCGATCTCCAGATAGGCGCAGACCCAAGGCAGATCGGTGTTCAGGGTCTTGTCTCGGCCAAGATAGTCTTTGTCCGTCCGGGCAAAGCGCAGCACATCGGCCTCGGCCAGGGTGACTTCGTTGGTCAGTTCCCCTGCGCCTTTGAAACCTTTCTCCATCCGCATCACATTCATAGCGAAGCTGCCATAATCCGCGATGCCACGCGCCTCGCCCGCCCGCCATAGCGCGGCATAGACATCCGACATCACATCGAATGGCATGTGTAGTTCCCAGCCCAGCTCGCCCGCATAGGACATGCGCAAGGCCCAGACACTGTGCCCCGCGACGGTGATCTGCTGTGCTGACAGCCAACGAAAGGACGCATTGTCCAACCGCGCATCGGTACACGCGGCCAGCACGTCGCGGGATCTTGGCCCGTTGAGAGAGAGCGCGCCCCACGCGCTGGAAAGGGCAGTGACCGTTACGTCCTCGTCCGTCCGTTGCGCCGCGAGGTGATCCAGCAGGCGCTGTTCAAAGAAGGCGGCGCAGACGAGGTAGAACCTGTCGTTGGCCATCCGCACGATGGTCGTTTCCAACTCGATCCGCCCGCGGCGGTTAAGCATATGCGTCAGGGTTATCGACCCCACCTTCTGTGGCATTCGGTTCGCTGTCAGCCGATCCAGCAGCGTATAGGCATCCGGCCCTTCGACCAGCACCTTGGTAAAGGCTGTCACATCCATGATGCCAACACGCTCGCGCACGGCCTTGACCTCGGCGGCGACCATGTCATCCACCCCGGTGCGACGGAAAGAATAGTGATCCTGCTGCGCCACGCCATCACGAGCGAACCAGCGGGGGCGCTCAAAGCCGTAGACTTCTTCGAACACCGCGCCCTTGCGCTTGAGTGTGTCGTAAAGCGGCGACGGTTTGATGGGCCGTCCGGCCAATCGGTTGAAATGCGGAAACGGGATCTCGTGGCGCAGGCAGTAATCTTCCTTGGCCTTGATCACCTGCCAGGCTTTGTTGGCGTAAGAGCCAAACCTGCGGGGATCATAATCGCGCATCGAGATATCCGCTGCGCCGTGCACCATCCATCGCGCCAGTTCGCGCGTCAGCCCCGGCCCCCAGCCGATGCCGATCTGCGTTCCACAGCAACACCAGTAGTTGCGCACACCCGGCGCGGGGCCGATCAGGGGATTGCCGTCGGGCGGATGCGAAATCGCACCATGCACATCGCGGCTGATACCCAGATCCGCAAAGATCGGCATGCGGTTGAGCGATTCCTCCAGCCAGGGCATGACGCGGTCATAATCGGCGGCAAACAATTCGTTTTCGGCTTCCCATGGGCAGTGATCTTCCCAGACGGTGTTGGGGTTGGCTTTTTCGTAAATGCCGATGAGGCCCTTCTTCTGCTCCATCCGGATATAACCCGACACCTTGCGGTCATCGCGGATCACGGGCAATTCGCGCTCCAGATCGCGGAATTCCGGCACCTCGTCGGTGACGAAATAATGGTGCGTCATGGAGGTCATCGGCAGTTGCAGGCCGGACCATTCGCCCATCTGCCGCGCATAGGTGCCGCCTGCGTTGACCACATGCTCGCAAGTGATCGTGCCTTGTTCGGTCTCGACCACCCATTCGCCGCTACCGGCCTGCGTGATATTCGTGGCGCGACAGCGGCGGATGATGCGCGCGCCCTTGGCCCTCGCGCCCGAAGCCATGGCCATGGTTACGTTGGTCGGGTCCACATGCCCGTCATCAGGTGTGTGTAATGCGCCAAGAACGCCTTCGAGGTTGTAGAAGGGGTGCAGCTCCGCCACGCGATCCGGCCCGACCAGCTCGATATTGAACCCAAGTGACCGTCCGACGGACAGCGTGTGGCGCAGCCAGTCCATCTCGTCTTCGGTATAGGCCAGCCGGAACGACCCGCAGCCATGCCATGTCACGGCCTGTCCGGTCTCGGCTTCAAGCCCACCCGAATAAAGCCCGATATTGTAGCCCACGCATTTGCCAAGGCTGAAACTGGAGGTCGAATGCGTGATTTGCCCGGCTGCGTGCCACGTGCTGCCCGAGGTCAGTTCTGCCTTTTCCAGCAAGACCACCTCTGGCCCCCAGCCTTCATGGGCAAGATGATAAGCAAGCCCGACGCCCATGACCCCGCCACCAACAATGACCACACGGGCGTGGCTGGGAAACTGCTCATCCGACATGGTCGCTTCCTTTGTCCGGAGGGCGCAAAACCTGTGGACAGGCTAATAGGACGTGTGTACCAATGTCAATCATGAATGGCACAAATGTATCACACCAAGTTCTGGAGCGTCTCACCGAAGAATGGGACACCCTGACACCCGAAGCGCAAAAGGCCGCGCGCTACGTGCTTGAAAACCCCAATGACGTCGGGGTTTCTACGGTGCGCGAAATCGCCGAGGCGGCGAACGTGAAGCCCAACACCTTCGTGCGCATGGCGCGGCAGGTCGGGTTCGAAGGCTACGAGGATTTCCGCGCACCCTTCCGCGAGGCAATCCGCAAGGGTGCTGTCAGCTTTCCAGACCGGGCGCGCTGGTTGCAGGATATTCGCAAGTCAGGCGATCTTGGCGGGCTTTATGCCGATATGGTCGAAGGGGCGATCCGCAACCTTGAAGAAACTTTCGCTGGTATCGACGCAGAAGCGCTGAAATCCGCCGCCGAGGCGATCTGGGCCAGTCGGCAGGTCTTTACGCTCGGCGTCGGTGTGCACAACGCCAACGCGCGCAATTTCACCTACCTTGCCTCCACCGGCATGGTCCAGTTCCACGCCATCCCGCGCCCGGGCTCTACCGCGACGGATGATCTGGCCTGGGCCGACAGCCGCGACGTATTGATCGCGATGTCCATGCGCCCCTACCGAAGCGAGGTGGTGGCCGCCATCGAGGTAGCCCGAGAGCAGGGCCTGACCATTATCGGCCTCAGCGACAGCCCCGCCAGCCCGATCATCCGCGCTGCGGATCACGGCTTTGTCGTTGCGGTCGACACGCCACAATTCTTTCCATCCTCCGTGTCGACCATCGCGCTTTTGGAAACCTTGCTAAGCTTCGTGATCGCCGTGGCCAGCGACGAGATCGTGGACAGGGTTGAGACATTTCACCGCCGCCGTCATCAGCTTGGCATCTATATGGAGGAACCGGAATGAAGGATGACACCGGTCCTGTCCGGTCGCTGGACGCACGCTACTATACCGATCCGCAGATCTTCGAGGTCGAAAAGACCGGTCTGCTGGCGCGAACCTGGCAATTTGCCTGCCACGCGAGCCAGCTGGAAAACCCTGGCGATTACGTGGCCTTCGATCTTGGCGATGAAAGCCTGTTCGCGATACGGGGACGGGATGGCGAAATCCGCACCTTCTATAACGTCTGTCAGCATCGCGCACATCAACTTGTCAGCGGTGAAGGCAGCACGCGCGTGGTGGTCTGCCCCTATCATGCCTGGACCTATGAGCTAACCGGCAAACTGCGTGCCGCGCCCAATGCCAAATCAGTGCCCGGCTTCGACGCCTCGAAAATTTGCCTGACGGAAGTTCGGACCGAGGTCTTCCTCGGCTTCGTTTTCGTCAACCTCGATCCCGACGCCGAGCCGATGGACACGTGGTTTCCGAACGTGCGGGCCGAACTGCAAGAATTCGTTCCCAACTGGGCTGATCTGAAGCCGCTGGAATGGGTGGAGATTCCGGAGAACTGCAACTGGAAAGTCTCGGTCGAGAATTATTCGGAATGCTACCATTGCACCCTGAACCACCCAACCTTCGCCACCGGCGTGATCCGGCCGGAAACCTATGACATCCAGCCGCAGGGCTACTGCTTGCGCCATACCACCGAATGCAATGACCTCAGCCAGATGACCTATGACATCGAAAGCGGTTTCGCCAACAATGACAAGTATTCAAGCTGGTTCCTTTGGCCAATGTTCTCGTTTCAGGTTTATCCGGGAAATCTGCTGAACACCTACCACTGGCGCGCGGTGGATGCCGATCACGTCGTGGTCTGGCGCGGCTGGTATTCGGTCGGTGGCTATGACGATGAAACCGTCCGTCGCATGGCCCTGCAAGATCGCGCCACCACGGTCGAAGAAGACATCCACCTGGTCGAAAGCGTGCAGCGCGGGTTGAAATCGCGCGGCTATGTGCCCGGGCCGCTGGTCGTCGATCCCGCCTGCGGGGTGAATTCGGAGCATTCCGTCATGCACCTGCAACGCTGGATGCGGGAGGCGGTCGATGACTGATTTGAAGCCTTATTGGCAAAATTAGATCGACGGCACTTGGCGAGATGGCCGCACGGGCCGTATCGAAGTGACCGCCCCCGCGACGGGCGAACGGATCGCAAAAGTTGCCAAATCTCTGTCTGTCGGGCCCGGCATCAAGCGCCCTGAGTTTGGTGCAAATATAGGCGCAAGGGTCGCTGCGGGCGGGGGCGGTCCGAAGTGACCGTGGCCGTCATCCGCCGTGACCGCTTTACGCAGCGGTGCGCCCGTCATTCCGGGCTTTCGCTGACGTTTTCTACTTGCGGTCAACCTATATCGCATCAAGAACGAATGGCGGGTTGCGGACAGTCAGAATTATTGTGCCTGATCAAAAAATTTCGCCTTCCTCATTGGACCCCAAGGGATTCTGAGCCGGGACCAAGTACCCCCAAGAGCGTAGAGGACACCTTTCAACTTGCTGTAAGCAGATGCTGCTGCAATAGATTTCCAATCTGCCCGTGGGGGCATGATAAATGTCGCAACTCACCTCGCCGTATCTGAAGGAGGACAACGTCAGAGTTATGCCGGTCCAGTCGCCGGACTGCTTAAACCGGACATAGCCGATCCCGCACCCCAGGTAGGGGGAGTGAGCACCGGTCGTGGCCTTTCCAACCTGGGCAGTGCCGTCGAGCACCGTTTCGCCCCCGTTGGAAATGGCGCTATCGCAGCGCATACCGTAAATCCGCGTGCCGTGTTCGGCGCTCAGCAGTGTCTCGCGACCGATGAGGCAAGCTGCATGATCTGGTAGGAATTTGGTCCTTGTAGTTGCAGCACGCGGGACTGCGGGTCGCAGACGGTGACATTGAACCCGACGTTGTGTGCCAAGAGCCATGTGTCCAGATCACCGTCTGGATGTACAAACCAAAAGCGGTCGTCGTCCAGCCGGAACAATATGCCATCCATGAAGATGCCGCCCTGATGGGTGCATGCAAGCGCTTAGCGCCCCCGGTTCAGATCATTGGTGCCAGCATGACATATCCGATCATTTCAGTGCTCCTTTGTGGGCAGAGCGCAAGTCAACGCTGGCAGGTTTCGTAATCCGGGTTTTGCCAGACCTTGGCGTCGATCCGGGGCAGGGGGGCGCGGCCCACAATGGCGTCACTCAGCTTTTCGGCCAGCATGATGGTTGGGGCATTGGTGTTGCCGTTGGTGACAAACGGCATGATCGACGCATCCACAACCCGAAGCCCGGACAGTCCGTGCACCCGCCCAGAAGCATCGACAACGG
>JBAUHP010000333.1:0-6987 GCA_049680345.1 Albidovulum sp.
CGCGAAGGGTCAATCGCCGTGGGCTGGCCGACCACCACCACCGGGTCACTTGGCAACAGCCCCGCTTTGGCTTGTTGATAGGTCTGTGCCATCTGGTCCAGCGACGGGGTCAGATGCACATAGGCAAAGCGCTGCAGATCATCGCCCGCTGTCCAATCGGGCAGGCCGTCCATCGCCAGATGGATCATCATCGTGCCCGGCGCATGCGAAAACTTCGCCATGCCGCGATCAAAGCGCGCGTCATCGGTGGCACCGGTCAGGACGCCCAGATTGGCGGGGGCGACATTGGCAATCACCACCCGGCGCGCCATCACCTTGCGCCCATCCGCAAGCGCCACACCCACCGCGCGCCGGCCTTCGCGCAAGATGCGGACGACGGGCGCATTGCATTCAACCTGCCCGCCGCGCGCCGTGATCATAGCCACCAGCGCTTTGGTCATCGTATCGGCCCCGCCACGCCCAAGCACCATGCCAAAGCTCTGGTTGGCCATCGCCTCCAGATAGGGAAACACGGCCCCCCCGGCGATGTCGGGCGCGAAATCGAGATGCATCCCCCAAGCGGCCAGCATCGCATGGACCTTCGGATGTTCAAACGTCTCTTCCAGCCAGCCGCGCGGCGAGGACAGCAAGAAACGCAACAAATCAAAGCTGCCTTTCGTGCCTTTGGCCCGCCAAAGGTTAAAGCCAACCCTTGCGAATGCACGTTTCTTCATCGGGCTTCCCAGCAGGGCGAATATATGTGCAGCCTCGCTTGGGAAATCGGCCAAGAGCCTGTCCCACGTGGCCGCATCTTTGCCCGACAAACCTGCAATCCGCGCCCGGGTGGCGGCCCTGTCAGTTGACACCCCGCACCAATCGCCATCTTCAAAGACCGAGGCAAAGCAATCAGCCGCCGGGGCAAATTCAAGGCCGTGTTGGCCAAGCTCTTCGCCATATTCGCGAAAAAACGCCGATCCGGCAAAAAGTGACAGGTTCATCGCCGCCCAATCGTGGCGGTAACCCGGCAAGGTATAGGCCCCCGAACGCACAGCGCCGCCCGGCGCATCCGCTTGCTCATACACCGCCACGCGCCATCCTTTGGCGGCAAGATGTGCAGCGCAAGCCAGGGAATTATGCCCCGCCCCGATCAAGATTGCATCATGGGTGTCTTGCACGTTCATCCCCCTCCGATGTGGTCAAGATATTTGCAAATGCATTTAATTATGTCTAGCATTGATTCCACATCAACCGGTCGCGCAATGATCCGCGACAGCCAGGGAGGGCTATTATGTCCGCAAGTTCGGTTCTTGAGAATTTAGGTGAAATGCTGTTGTCAGGCGGGGTTGAGGTGGTTGATCTGACCGCCCCCTTGGGCCCGGATACGCCGTTGTTGAAACTGCCTCCCGATTTCGCCAAGGACACGCCGAAGATCGAGGTGCACCGGATTTCCGAATATGATGAGAACGGTCCATTTTGGGCGTGGAACTGGCTTAAGATCGGCGAACATTCCGGCACCCATTTCGATGCGCCGCATCACTGGATCACCGGCAAGGATTTCGCCGACGGCTATACCGATACGATCCCGATGCAGCGGCTTGTGGCCCCGGTCAATGTGATCGACTGCTCGGCCGATGTTGCCGCCAACCCCGACTATTTGTTGTCCGCCGATGGGGTCCGCGCGTGGGAAAAGACCCATGGGGCGATCAAACCCGGCGAATGGGTTGTGATGCGCTCTGACTGGGACCGGCGCAATCACGACGAAGGCCTGTTCCTGAACGCCGATGAAACCGGCCCGCATTCGCCTGGACCCACGGTCGATTGCATCGAATACATCATGGAAAAAGGCGCTATCGGCTGGGGCAGCCAATGCATCGGCACCGATGCCGGGCAGGCGGGCGGGATGGATCCGCCGTTTCCGGCGCATAACCTGTTGCACAAGGCCAACCGCTATGGGCTTGCGAGCCTTGCGCAGCTGGACAGGCTGCCGCCCAAGGGTGCGATCTTGATTGCGACACCGCTCAAACTGGTCCGTGGCACCGGCAGCCCGATCCGCGCCATTGCATTGGTGCCCAAGGCCTGAGGCCGCGATGGTGCATTATGATCACGTCATCATCGGCTCTGGCATCAACGGGCTGGTCGCGGCAGCTATGCTGTCGGGCAAGGGCGCGCGGGTGCTGGTGCTGGAACGCGAAAACCGCATTGGTGGGGCGATGTTCACCGATGCGGCAACCTTGCCGGGGTTTTCGCATGATGTGATGGCCGCGACATTCGTTTTGTTCCTGACCTCGCCCGCCCATGCGGTCCTTGGTGCGGATCTTGCACGTCACGGGCTGGAATTTTGTCATGGCAAACATCCAACCGCGGTGCTGCGCCCCGATGGCTCGGCCCTTGTGCTGAGCACTGACCGCGCCGCCAATATCGCGGCATGGAATGCGGCGGCCACCGGGGACGGTGCCGCCCATGCCATCGATGTCGGGCAGATAGAGGCTGACGCGCCGTTCTTATTCGCGCTTCTGGGCGGATCGCTTTGGTCATGGGCAACGCTCAGGCTGCTGATCCGGCAGGCCTGGGTGCGCGGCCCGCGCGGCTTGGCCGCCTGGTTCGGCCAAGCCCTTTTGCCCGCGCGCCGCTGGCTGGAAAGCCGCTATCAAAGCCCGCTGGTCCAAGCCCTTTGGGCACCTTGGGTGCTGCACACCGGCCTGACCCCCGAAAGCAGCTATTCGGGCCAGATGGGCAAGGTCATCGCCTTCGCGCTGGAAGCCGCGGGTGCGCCCATTGTCAAAGGCGGTGCGGGGCAGGCGGCGGCGGCCTTTGCCGCATTGATCAAGGAACGCGGCGGCGAGATCCGCACCGACGCGGATGTGGCCCGGATTTTGGTTGAGAACGGCAAGGTGACCGGTGTTGAACTTGTCGGCGGCGAACGCATCGGGGCCCGCAATGTCGCGGCCTCGGTCGCACCGGGGCAGCTTTATGACCGGCTTTTGCAAGGCAAGGGGCCTGCCGATGATCACGCCGCCGCCCAGACTTTCCAGCACGGGCGCGGCAATTTTCAGCTGCATTACGCCCTTGATCGCGCCCCGGAATGGATTGCGCCGGGGCTGGAGGATGTGGCGCTGATCCATCTGGCCGACGGCATTGATTCCGTCTCAAAATCCGCCAATGAGGCCGCGCGCGGCATGCTTCCAGAAACCCCCACAATCTGCGTGGGGCAACCGCACCGGCTGGACCCGTCGCGCTGCCCGGACGGCAAGGCGATCTTGTGGATCCAGATCCCCGATGCGCCGCGCATCATCAAGGGCGATGCTTTGGGCGAGATTGCCGGGCGCCGCTGGGACGTGGCCACGCGTGAGGCATTCGCAGATCGGTTGGAAGCCATTCTATCACGCCATATCAAAGGCTTCGGCGACATTGTTCTTAAACGCCGCGCCTATTCCCCGGCCGATCTGGAGGCGATGAATATCAATCTTGTCGGCGGCGATCCCTATGGCGGGGACTGCGCGCTTGATCAGTTCTTCCTCTTTCGCCCCTTCGCCCATTCGGTCAACGGTGCGGGCGCGATCAAGGGCCTTGCCCATATCGGCGCCTCGACCCATCCGGGGCCGGGGCTTGGCGGCGGGTCGGGGTTTTTACACGCAAAAAGGATGGGCGCATGAAGGACCGGGGTGAAGATGCGGGCCCGCCGCGTCTGGGTGAGATTGGCCTTGGGAATTACCCGCCCTATCTGATGAACCGTATCATGGGGCGCTATAATGCGTCGATCCGGGCTGAGATGGCCGCGCTTGGTCTGACCACCCCCAAGATGCGCGCGCTTGCGGTTTTGTCGGTGATGGACGGGTTATCAATCAGCCAATTGGCGGTTCATGCGATTGTCGAACAATCCACCCTGAGCCGCGCGCTTGATGCGCTTCAGGCCGATGGCTTGATTGGCCGCGAAACCGATGCGGATGACAGCCGTGCGACCCGCGTGTCGATCACCGTGGCGGGCCGTGCGGCGTTTGAGAAGCTTTGGCCGCAGATGGCCGATACCTATGCGCAGATGTTTCGCGGCATTCCCGACGCCGAACGCCGCGCTTTCGTGGCAACCTTGCAAAAGGTCCATACCAACATTCGCAAACACGATTTTTGAGGGCAGATGGCAGAGCGTTCCTTCAAAGCCGAGATAGAAGATCTGAAACTGGGCGATGGCCAGACCTTCACCGGTGAAGGCATCTTGGCGATCACCAAAGCGCTTTTGGAAAATGGCGTGGGCTATGTCGGCGGCTATCAGGGCGCGCCGATTTCGCATTTGATGGATGTTTTGGCCGATGCGGAAGACCTTATGGCCGATCTGGGCGTGCGGTTTGAGGCCAATGCCTCCGAGGCCGCCGCCGCCGCAATGCTGGCCGCATCAGTGCATTACCCGATCCGGGGGGCGGTGACGTTCAAGGGTTCGGTTGGTGTTAATGTCGCCTCGGATGCCCTTGCAAACCTTGCATCTTCCGGGGTCACAGGGGGGGCGTTGGTGATCGTCGGCGAGGACTACGGCGAAGGCTCCTCGATCATGCAAGAGCGCAGCCATGCCTTTGCGATGAAGTCGCAGTTCTGGCTGTTGGACCCGCGCCCCAATCTGCCTTCGATCGTCAAGGCAGTGGGCGATGGGTTTGAGTTGTCTGAGGCCACGAATACGCCGGTTATGCTGATGGTGCGCATCCGCTCTTGCCATGTGACCGGCAGCTTTCAGACCCGCGACAATCGCCCGCCACCCCTGTCCGTGCGTGCCGCCCTGTCGGACCCGCAGCGCGATTTTTCGCGCGTGGTGCTGCCGCCGATGTCTTATGCGCATGAACAAGACAAGGTGAAGAACCGCTGGCCCGCCGCCGAGGATTTCATCACCAAGCATGAGTTGAACGAGGTTTTCGGCCCCGAGAAATCCAGTGTCGGGATCATCACCCAAGGCGGGATGTATAACGGCGTAATCCGGGCTTTGCAGCGATTGGGACTGGCCAATATCTACGGCGACAGTGCGGTGCCGATATACGTGATGAACGTCACATATCCGATTGTATCTGCTGAGGTTTTGACGTTTTGCCAAGGCAAGGAGGCCGTACTGATCATCGAAGAAGGCCAGCCTGAATTCATTGAACAGGGCCTTTCGACCATATTGATGCGTGCAGGGGCACAAACCCGGCTTCACGGCAAGGATATGCTGCCGATGGCCGGTGAATATACCGGGGCCGTGGTGTTGGATGGTGTAACGGCGTTTTTGAAAGAAGTCGCACCGGATCTGTTGCCCGGACAGATCCGCGCGCCCAATGCCGAAAGCCCGCAGATCCCCGATCTTTCCAAAACCGTGCCGATCCGCCCGCCCGGCTTTTGCACCGGCTGCCCGGAACGGCCGATCTTTGCGGCTTTGAAACTGGTGGAAAAAGAGCTGGGCAAGCACCAGATCACCGCCGATATCGGTTGTCATCTTTTTGGTGTGCTGCCGCCGTTTGAAATCGGCGGATCGACCATGGGCTACGGGCTGGGCCCCGCCTCGAACGCGGCCTTTGACGGGGGGGGCGAGCGCAGACCCTTGTCGATCATCGGTGATGGCGGCTTTTGGCACAACGGGCTTTCGACCTCATTTGGCAATATGGTGTTCAACAAATCCGACGGCGTGGCGGTGGTGGTCGATAACTTCTATTCGGCCGCGACGGGCGGGCAGGATGTGATGTCATCTCGGGCCGCAAATACTTCAAAATCAACGAAAAACCCGATCTCCAAGGCGCTGGGGGGGATCGGCATCAACTGGCTCAGGCAGGTCGATAACACCTATGATGTGGGCCATATGCGCGATGTCTTGCGCGCAGCACTGACAACGGATGCGCCGGGCCCGAAGGTGGTGATTGCATCCTCGGAATGCATGCTAAACAAACAGCGCCGCGAAAAGCCGCTGGCCTTGAAGGCGATCAAGGAAGGGCGGCGGGTAGAGGCGCCGCGCTTTGGGGTGGATGAAGATATCTGCACCGGCGATCACGCCTGTATCCGGCTGTCGGGCTGCCCGTCTTTGGGGTTAAAACGGCTTGACGATCCGTTGCGCGACGATCCGGTGGCATTCATTGATCAATCTTGTGTCGGTTGCGGTAATTGCGGCGAGGTGGCCGATGCGGCGGTGCTTTGCCCCTCGTTCTACCGCGCCGATGTGATCCATAATCCTAACCGCTGGGAACGCTTGTGGCACGGGGTGGCCGCGCGGCTGATGGGCTGGCTACAAAACCGCCGTGCGGCGCGGCGGCTGGGGTTTGAGGGGGACGGCGCGTGACCTTGCAAGAAAGCTTCGCGCCGCGCGCCGCCGATCCGGCCATGGCGGGCATGATCAAACTGGCAGTGATGGCGGTGGGCGGGCAGGGCGGCGGCGTGCTTGCCGGCTGGATTGAGGCATTGGCGCGCGCCGGCGGCTATGCCTGTCAGGCGACATCGGTGGCGGGCGTGGCGCAGCGCACCGGGGCTACGATCTATTATCTTGAAATGGCGCCGCTCGGCGACCGGACCCCGGTCTTCTCGCTGGCACCGGCGGCGGGCGATGTCGATATATTGCTCGCGTCCGAGATGATGGAGGCCGGGCGGGCGATCTTGCGTGGTTTCGTGACGCCCGACCGCACCACGCTGATTGCCTCGACCCACCGCGCTTTGGCGGTATCGGAAAAGATGGTGCCGGGCGACGGGATCGCGGATGCGCAGGAGGTGCGCGCAGCCGCCGCGATTGCCGCGCGAAAGTTGATCTTGTTCGATATGGACAAGCTTGCGCTTGAAAATGGCTCGGTCATATCGGCAAGCCTCTTTGGGGCGCTTGCCGGATCCGGGGCCTTGCCCTTTGATCCCGCCGCATTTGAGGCCGCTATTTCCACTTCCGGCAAGGGTGTTGATGCCTCGATCCGTGCCTTTCGCGCCGGGCTATCACGCGCCACAAAGGGTGAAGATGCGCCCAAACCCGCCGATATTGCGCCCCCTTTGGTGCCACGCGGTCCGGCCCGGCTGTTGCAAGAC
>JBAUHP010000334.1:0-2047 GCA_049680345.1 Albidovulum sp.
AAGATTGACGTGATGTCGACGAAACGACTCAACATAATGTTGCAACAGCGCCCGAGAGACGTATTGCGCCGCATCATCTTGCAAAAAATCCGTCTCAACGCATTTGTGGCCATCCACCCCGAACATCGGAACCATTCGCCCAAGCTGGAAACCGAATGTGGCAATGACCGGAATGCCGGGGTGCGGAACCACCGAAAGTCCGTAGCGTGTCTTGAAGGCATTCACCCGGGGCTGCACACCGCCGCGTGCAACAAGCCCCCGGCTTTGGTGCAGGCCGATCAGTCGCCCGTGCCAGAAGTTTCCCGACAGTGACAACATCGCCGTGCGCAAGCCAAGCCGGTCGCAGCCGGCCTTCAATGCGACAGCATGGCTGTCGCCCAAGATCATCGCGTCCAGTTGCGGCGCTTCAGTTGTCATTGAACGCCTCAAGCGTCATTTCTTCACAAACCAATTCTTCTTCATTCATCGCGGCATCAATCGCAGCCTCGGCCGCCTCTGCATCGCCCTCGGCACCCGAGTGAACGGCTGGTGCGTCCAGTCGCAGCCCGGCGAAAAAATGCCCCATCACATAGTCTACTCCTTGTGCAACAACGGACCGTAAATTCGGTTCAAAAAATGCCGACCGCGTGGGGGCGCCGGTGATGATTTCGTAAGAGGGAAAGTAATCCACCCCCTCATCTTGTGCCGAAAGTTCACCCGCAACAGCCCTTAGAACCGATTTTGAATAGGTCGTGGCGACCAAAACATGCTGGCCCGACGCGGTTGCCGTCAACGGCACCGGCGATACTGTCAGCAAAATGCGGATCGCCGGGTTCATCACGCGCATAACGTCGATTGCCGCGTTCATATCCTCCAGCACCCGCGCGAAACCATAGTTTCGCAAAACATGCAGATCAGGGTCGAAGCTACCTGCGGCGGTTCCGGGGCAGATGGCATAGGGGTGACCACTTTCGCGGTTTTCCCAAGCCTCGGTCAGACCAAGCGTGAAGATGAACACATCCGTCTGAACGATCGACCGCGCAAAGGACCGCAGCATGGACAAGCGGCTCAGGCTGGCCTCACGCTCAGTCTCAAAACCACTTGGTTCAATCGCGGGGCGCAAAGAATCAAAATACCGGCCGTTTTCATGCCAGATCTCTGGCGCATCGGACCCGACCAACCCAGCCGCCATCTGCGTCAGAATCAGCAATTGGGCTGCCGTGTAGACATTTCCAGTCCGCGAAGAAAATACGCCGTAGTTGAATTTCCGCGCAATCTCTGGCGGCGTTCGACGCGGGGCGGTTTCAGCATTCAGCCAATTCAACTTCCGCTCGACAAGGGCGCGGCTGATATGTTGCGCAAAACAAGAGCCATAGGTTGAGAAGCGCGCATCAACAGGCAGGCTCCAACGGCTTTCCCACAAGGAATTCAGGCCCAAAAGGCCTGGTTCAGCGACACCGCTGCGTCAAAAGGCCTGCGGCGGCAGGTCGCCGTAGGGATTGGGTTGTCTGGGCACGGGGTTCCGCCATATCTATACTTTGTCGCAGCTTGGCAGCCCATGAAACCATGTCCATGTCCCGCCCCCGACTTCCATGAATAGGCTGTGCGACTGTTGCACCCCGGTTCAGGGTGCACCTGCATTTTGCCCCTTTTCCTTTCCGCCAAGGTGATTATAGTCGCGCCCATGACACGTAGCGTGCAAATCACTTCTGCCCAGTCCGGTGCCCCATGCGCCGCGATGCTTCGTGGCCTCCTGCTTCTTAGCTGCCTCTGAGCGTGCCATTCGGCGCGACCGCTCAGGGGTGACCAGCGCCAAGGCCAAGCTAAGAAACAAATCAAGAGATCAAATTCATGACTGAACAAAGCCCCAAAACCGCGAGTGGCACGCCGAAATCGGCGCAAGACCGCGTTGTGATTTTCGACACCACCTTGCGCGACGGCGAACAATCGCCCGGCGCCACGATGACGCATGACGAAAAGCTCGAAATCGCCGAAATGCTGGATGAAATGGGCGTCGATATCATCGAGGCGGGCTTTCCCATCGCCTCGGAAGGCGATTTTTCGGCTG
>JBAUHP010000335.1:0-20468 GCA_049680345.1 Albidovulum sp.
GATCCCTCAGGAGCCGATGGCATGAAATACATAGTCTACGTCAGCAAAGCCAAAACACCCCAAAAGCCAGACCAACTGGCAGAGCTTTTGAACAAAAGTCGCGCCAATAATACCGCCGCCGGAATAACCGGTCTGCTGCTTTACCGATATAGCGAAGACACCCAAGGCGGCTACTTCATTCAAGCAATTGAAGGCCCGGAAGATGCATTGCAGGCTTTGTGGGGCAAGATATCCCAAGACAAGAGGCACCACACGATTGTCTCTCTTGATGAGGGAGAAGAAGAAGCCCGGATGTTCCCCGATTGGTCGATGGGCTTCAAAAATGTTGATGCCGGGGACCTTGCAAAGTTCCCAGGGTTTGCGAACATCGACGATGATCGATTTTGGCAAGGCTTACAAGCGAACGCAATGCCAGAGGCGCTGGATCTGCTGCGTGGTTTCAACGACGTTTCGTGAAACTCCCCCTCTTTCATCGTAGCGCATCCAAGGCCGCACGGTGCTTTTGCAGCGGCACAGGGGCCGGTCAATGACCGCGTCGCCGTTATAGCGTTTCGCTTCACAGCCCCCACAGGGCGGCAAGGGCCAATAAGGCGGGCACGGCTTGCACGTAAAGAATGCGGCGTGATGCGGTTGCAGCACCGTAAAGACCCGCCACCGCCACGCAACCCAAAAAGAACGTGGCGAGGGCGCGCGCCATATCCGCGTCATGCACCCATAATGACCAGATCAGCCCTGCCGCCAGAAACCCGTTATAAAGGCCTTGATTGGCGGCCATAACCTTGGTTGGGGCGAAAAGGTCGCGCGGAAAACTGCGAAAGATCTTGGGGCCCCGGCTTTCCCAGGCGAACATCTCAAACCACAAAATATAGATATGCAGGGCCGCGATCAAAGCAATCAGGATCTGTGCGGCCATATGCATCAAAACGCCTCGGGTTTTGCCTCGCGCGCCATGTGGTCCAGCACCGCGTTGACGAATTTCGCCTCGCGCCCATCTGGGAAGAAAGCATGCGCCACGTCAACATATTCCGTAATCACCACCTTGGGCGGCGTCGCCGGGGCCATCAATTCGGCCCCCGCCGCACGGAAAAGCGCACGGATCACCGGATCAATCCGGTCGATGGGCCATTTCGCCACAAGCGCGCGGTCTGTCATCTGGTCAATCTTGGCTTGCCAGTTCACCGCCTCGTCGATGATGTCGCGAAAAAGATCCGGGTCGCCCTCGGCCATCTCGTCATCCTCATAGATGGCGCCAAAACGGTGGGTCTCAAATTCAAGGCGCACCTTGTCAGAGGGTTGGCCCGCCGCTTCCATCTGAAACAACGCTTGCACGGCATAAAGCCGGGCCGCCGATTTCATCCGGCGCCTTTGGTCTAGCTTGGCTTTGCGGTCGGCTTCACTCATGCGCGGGTCGGTCCTTCGGATGTACCGGCAATGCGAAACGCGCCGCCTTCGGGGCGAAAGCCAATGCCTTTGGTCTGACGCGCCCATTTGCGCGACAACGCCACCAGATGCAAGGCCGCAGCCGCCGCACCGCCACCTTTGTTCTGGCCCGCCGGATCGGCGCGCACCTCGGCCTGCGCGCGGTTTTCAACCGTCAAGATACCATTGCCGACGGCGGCGCCTGAAAGCCCCAGCATCGTCAGCGCGTGCGAGCTGTCGTTGCAGACCGTATCGTAATGCGTCGTCTCGCCGCGAATGACACAGCCAAGCGCCACAAACCCATCGTAATCGGCCATGCGAAACGCCATGCCGATGGCGGCGGGCACTTCCAAGGCCCCCGGCACTTCGACCAGATCGACCTCTGCCCCCGCCTTCGCGGCCACAGCGCGCGCGCCTGCCACCAGATGATCGGCGATATCCTTGTAATAGGGGGCCACGACGATCAGCAGCTTCACCTTGCCGTCAAATTTCGGCAGCTCCAGCGTGGAATGGGCTTCATTCGCGGCCATGTCTTAACCCTCGGTGATCGGGCGGGTGCCCGTGATTGCAAGATCATAGGCGTCAAGCCCGACATAGCGGGTCATCGGCGAGTCTGTCAGCAAGATCAGCTCTTTGAGCCCCATCGCAGACAAGATCTGCGCCCCAAGGCCGGTCTGTTTGATGGTGCGCGGGCCGTCGTCTTCCTCGACATCCAGCTTGGTTCTCGGGTCGCGGAACAGGCACACGGCCCCACGCCCTTCGGCTGCTATGATCTGCATGGCACGCGCCAGCTCTCCCTCTGGCGAGGGGCCCAGCGCCAGCACATCTTCCAGCACATTAAGCGCATGAGTGCGCACCAGAACCGGCGCCGGGGTCGAAACATCGCCCTTGGTCAGCACCACATGTTCAGTGCCTTCGGATTGTTCGGTAAAGATCCGCATCAGCCAATCGCCCCCATAGGCCGAGGTCACGACGCGACTTGAGGTTTCGCGCACAAGGTTGTCGTGGCGCCGACGGTAGGCGATCAGATCCGAGATCGTGCCGATCTTCAGCCCGTGGGTTTTGGAATAGGCAACCAGATCAGACAAACGCGCCATGGTGCCGTCTTCATTCATGATCTCGCAGATCACGCCCGACGGGTTCAGCCCCGCAAGCCGGCTGATGTCAACGGCCGCCTCGGTATGGCCCGCCCGCACCAAAACCCCGCCATCACGGGCGCGCAGCGGAAAGATATGGCCCGGCGTCGCGATATCAGCGGCACCTTTTGCGGGGTCGATGGCCACAGCCACGGTCAGCGCCCTATCATGGGTGGAAATTCCGGTCGAAACCCCTTCGCGCGCTTCGATCGAGGTGGTGAAGGCCGTCTCATGGCGCGAAGAGTTTCGCACCGACATCTGCTCTAACCCCAAGGCATCGATCCGCGCCGCTGTCAGCGTCAGGCAGATCAGCCCGCGCCCATGGGTCGCCATGAAATTGATCACATCGGGCGTGCACATCTGCGCCGGGATCACCAGATCGCCTTCATTCTCGCGGTCTTCGTGATCGACTAGAATGAACATGCGGCCATTGCGCGCTTCATTGATGATTTCTTCGGTCGGCGAAATCGCCTTTTTCAACTCATCCGTCATTGCTTGCCTCTGGCCCGAACATCCACCGCCCCGCCCATAGCCCAAGCCCGAGAGTTTGGCCAGAGGCCGGTGACGTCATTGGCGGGGGGCAAGACCTGACATCCAAGGCGCAGCGCCCGCCCCTTAGTAGGTCACATCAGTTCGTGTGTTGGGCCGCGTTGCGGGGCTTTGTTGCCATTCGACTTACAATGGTCGGTTGACTATAACATCTGAAAAATGACGTGGAGGGGTGTTCAATGGCCGTCGACAACATCTACGACGAAGTGAGGGAATTAATCATAAGTCTCAGGAACAATGGCATGGAAGCCGATGGAGAAAAATTGGCGGACGCTATGATAAGTGGCTCGACTGGAATTGAAATTTTCATGGCCCTCAACTTTCATTTGGGAACCATTCTTGAAAAGGGTTTTGATGACAATTTGCATCTGCGTGAAAGAACCACGCAGTTGAGAGATGTAATAAAAACCGCTCTAAGATGAAGCAATAGTGTTTCTTTCATAGCGCAAAATGGGCTCTTAGCCGTCATTCATGTTCACTGCCCAGCCGACAATCATGCAAGGACTTCCCGCTATCCGCCCCAACACCACTACGCCGGGTTCTGATTTTGCAATTTGGGCAAGATCACGGTGGGTGACGTGGTCGCCTCAGGCCCCGCCCCACTCCCGCAGTCGCGCCACATAGCGCGCCAGTGTGTCGATCTCGATATTCACCTTATCGCCGATCTTCGCCAGCCCCCAGGTGGTGGCGGTCTTGGTATGCGGGATGATGTTTACCCCAAAATCGGTGCCGTTCACTTCGTTGACCGTAAGCGAGGTGCCGTTTAGCGCCACTGACCCCTTGGGCGCGATGAACCCTGCAAGCGCATGGGGCGCGCGAAAGGTAAAGCGCGTGCTGTCGCCTTCGTCTTGCATTGCGATGATCTCGGCCACGCCGTCAATATGGCCCGAAACGATATGGCCGCCCAATTCATCCCCGACCTTCAGCGCCCGTTCAAGGTTAAGGCTTTTGCCCTGAACCCAAGCGCCGATATTGGTCTTGGCGACACTTTCCGCCGAAATCTCAACGTCAAACCAGCCGCGCGGTGCCTCGCCCGTGGCAATGACCGTCAGGCAAACCCCGTCACAGGCGATCGAGGCCCCTATGGCGATACCCGCCACCGGATAGGCCGTTGCAATCCGCGCCCGAAGATCGCCGCGCTGTTCAAGCTCAACAACCACGCCGATATCCGTGACAATTCCGGTGAACATCGCATTTCTCCCTTGCTTGGTTCTGCCTAACTTGCCCGGCTTTGCGGTGCAAGTCGCCAGTTTTCCCGTGACAGAGCCGCGAAAACAGGCAAATCTGCGCATCAGAGCATAGGCTAGACAACAATAGCCACAAACAGGCATGGCAATGGCCCCCAAGACACGCAACTACTTGATGCTGCAAGGCCCGCACGGGCCCTTCTTCGCGCAGCTTGCAGATATGCTGCGCAAGGCCGGTGCCGAGGTCTGGCGCGTCGGCTTCAATCGCGGGGATGAGGTGTTCTGGCGCCGCCAAAACTACATCGGCTACCGTGACAAGCCAGCACTTTGGCCCGCAAGCCTTGACGCCATTCTTGACCTACACCAGATCACCGATCTGGTACTTTATGGCGACAGCCGGCCGATCCATGCGCAAGCGATAGAACTGGCGCGCGCACGCGGCTTGCGCATCCATGTCTTTGAAGAAGGTTATCTGCGACCTTTTTGGGTCACCTATGAGCGCGACGGATCAAACGGCAATTCGCGGCTTATGTCGCTGCCGCTGCACGCGATGCGCACAGCCCTCGCCGGAGCCCGACTGGATCAGCCGCTTGGCCCCGAACGATGGGGCGATATGCGCGAACATATCTTTTACGGCGCACTCTACCATTTCTTCGTGATGGCGATGAACCACCATTACGGCAATTTCCACCCCCATCGTGGGATCTCTGTCGTGCAAGAGTTCCGCCTGAATTTTCGCCGCTTCCTGCTGATGCCCTGGCACCGGCTTGAGCGAAGCTGGGCCACCAGACGCATCCGCCGCAGCGGCTTTCCCCATCACATCGTACTATTACAGCTTGAACATGACGCAAGCTTTCGCGCGCATTCCGATTTCACCTCGATGTCAGAATTCATCAGCCTGTGCCTGAAGGGCTTTGCCGAAGGCGCCCCACCCCATCACCATTTGGTTTTCAAAGCCCATCCGCTGGAGGATGGCCGCGTGGCACTGCGCCAGCTGATTTGCGAAGGGGCCCGCGAATTTGGGATAGCCGATAGGGTGCATTTCGTTCACGGCGGCAAACTTGCGCAGGTGTTGAATGCGGCGCGCAGTGCGGTCACCGTCAATTCCACCTCTGCGCAACAAGCGCTTTGGCGCGGCCTGCCTTTGCGCCCCTTTGGCCGCGCGGTCTACGACAAACCCGAATTTGTCTCGGCCCAAAACATCGCTGATTTCTTTGCCGCCCCCATCGGCCCCGACAGCCGCGCATACCGCGATTACCGGCATTTCTTGCTTGAAACCTCGCAAGTGCCGGGCGGCTACTACGCCGCTCGCAGCCGCCGTCACCTGCTTAGACAGGTTGTCGACATGATGCTGGCCGAGGCGGACCCCTATGATGCGCTCTTGCGCGGCACAGCGGCCCCAAGGCAACAGTTGTTCGCAATTAAATCATAAACCTGTTCTTTTTCATGGGGTTTCGCTAATCTGCTTACAAAATTAAAAAACGGTCACAAGGCAGGACCAGAGCAGTGAAAACAAAATTTACAACCTGGACCAGAATCCTGGTCTTATCTTCGCTTGCGTTAACCACGGCATCTTGCGGCTTGCCGCGATCCGGCCCCAATAAGAAAGAGATCTTGTCGGGGTCCTCCGAAGCCATCGGTGATGCCTTTGTTGTGCCTGTTGATCGGCGCGTCGCAAAACTGACAACGCGCCATGTCGCCCTTGGCTTTTCCAACGCATTCCAGCACGCAGGACAAATCGGCTCGGATGAGATCCATCCAGGCGACAAGCTGACACTGGCGATCTGGGAAAACGTTGACAACGGCCTGCTGGCATCGACCGGAGCGGGCGCAACGCCGCTGACGGATGTGCAGGTCGATGGTGGCGGGTTCATCTTCGTTCCCTACGCCGGGCGGATCAAAGCCGCAGGCAACTCGCCCGAGGCGCTGCGCCGGATCATTACCGCCAAACTCGCCGAACAGACCCCCGATCCGCAAGTATCGGTGTCACGCCTGGCGGGCGACGGCGCCACAGTATCGGTGATGGGCAATATCGGCGCGCAAGGTGTCTATGCGCTGGAACGCCCGACCCGCTCGCTTTCGGCCATGATTGCGCGCGCAGGCGGCGTTGCCGTCAACCCTGAAATCGCGCAAGTCACCGTGACCCGTGGCAGCAATTCCGGCAAGGTCTGGCTCAAGGATCTTTACGCCAATCCGGCAATGGATATCGCCTTGCGCCCCGGTGATGTGGTGCTGGTTGAGGCCGACCAACGCGCCTTTACCGCCATGGGTGCGACCGGCGCGCAATCCAGCGTTCAGTTTGAGGCACAAAGCCTGACCGCGATCGAAGCCTTGGCGCAGGTCGGCGGTCTCCAGACCAATATCGCTGATCCGACCGGGGTTTTCGTTTTGCGCGATGAAGAGCCGAATGTCGCCAATGCCGTGCTGGGCCGCAGTGATCTTCAGGGCCCGCAACGCATTGCCTATGTGCTGAACCTGACCGAGCCTGAGGGGCTTTTTAACGCCCGCGATTTCGACATTCGTGACGGCGACACAATCTATGTGACCGAGGCACCCTATGTTCAGTGGCAAAAGACCCTTGCTGTGCTGACCGGCACCGCTGGTTCTGCCAATTCGCTGAATTCCCTCGCTGGCAACTAATGCCGAACCCATCCGATGACATCGCCACCGGGGGCCACGCCCCCCGGCGGCTTTTCGTTTATAACGGCGGCTTTCTTACCCAGCCACGCATTCGGCGTATCCTCTCGCTTGCCGGATATGACATCCGCCTTGGCGCGCCAGGGCCGCAAGATGCCGTGGGTGTCTGGGGCAAAAGCCCCACCGCCCCGCGCGGCGAAGCGGTGGCCGAACATCTGAACCGCGATGTGATCCGGGTTGAGGATGCCTTCTTGCGGTCGATCCATCCCGGCAGGTCGGGCGATCCGCCCTTGGGCCTTTTGATCGACACGCACGGGGTGCATTTTGACAGCAGCACGCCTTCCGACATTGAACTTCTTTTGGCCAACAACCCTTTGGATGACGGTGCCCTAATGGCCCGCGCCCGTGACGGCATGGGGCGGATGAAGGCCATGCAGCTGTCGAAATACAACGATTTCGACCCTACTATTGCCGTCCCTGAACCAGGCTATGTGCTGGTGATTGACCAAACCAAGGGCGATGCCTCTATAGAACATGGCCGCGCCACGGCCTCGACTTTTCGGGAAATGCTGGTCTTCGCCCAAGAGGAAAACCCCGGCGCGCGGGTCGTTATCAAGGCGCATCCGGAAACCATCGCGGGGCACCGCAACGGGCATTACGGAACCGCTGATTGCAACGACCATATCAGCTTGGTGGATGCGCCCGTCTCGCCCTGGACGCTTATGGAAGGTGCCATTGCCGTCTATACCGTGTCATCGCAACTGGGGTTCGAAGCGATCTTTGCAGGCCACCGCCCCCGCGTCTTTGGCCAGCCCTTCTATTCCGGCTGGGGGCTGACGGTCGATGAAAACCCCGTGGCGCGGCGTGAACGCAAACTGACGCGCGCGCAGCTGTTTGCCGCCGCGATGATCCTGGCACCTTGCTGGTATGATCCTTGCCGGGACCGCCTGTGCAGCTTTGAAGAAGCGATGGATCAGTTGGAGGCAGAGCTGCGCGCCTTTCGCGACGACCGCGCGGGCCATGTCGCCTACGGCATGCGGCCATGGAAACGCCCGCATCTGCAAAAGGCCTTCGGACGCCACAAACCACTGGCCTTTGCCAGCACCCCAACCGCAGCCATAACCCACGCCCGCGCCAAAACGTGCGGGCTATTGGTCTGGGGTGCCGAATGGGGCGAGGCTGAGGCCTCTGGCCTGCCGCTCCGCCGCGTCGAAGACGGCTTCATACGCTCGCGCGGGCTTGGCGCCGCCTTGACCCCGCCCCTGTCGCTGGTGGCAGACAGGTTGGGGCTGTATTACGATCCGACCCGCGAAAGCGATCTTGAACGGCTTATCGCCGCCCCGCCCCCACCTGGCGGGTGCGAACGGGCCGAAAGGCTTATCGCCGCAATAACCCGCGCAAACCTGTCGAAATACAATATTGACACAAAGCCCCTGCCCGCAGACCTGCCCACTGGCCGGCGCATTTTGGTGCCCGGTCAGGTCGAAGATGACGCCTCAATCCGCCTCGGCGCAGGCGACATCCGCAGCAATCTGGCGCTTTTGGCACGGGTGCGCGCCGATAACCCTGATGCCGTGGTGATCTACAAACCCCACCCCGATGTCGAGGCGGGTCTGCGCACCGGTGCCCTGCCCGAGGCTGATGCGCTGGCGCATGCCGATCTGGTATTGGCTGGCACCGATCCCGCCGCATTGATTGACCGCGTAGATGAAGTCTGGACCATCACCTCGCTTTTGGGGTTCGAAGCATTGCTGCGCGGCAAAGCCGTCACCTGCCTTGGCACGCCCTTTTATGCGGGCTGGGGCCTGACGCGCGATCTGGGCCCTACCGTTGCGCGCCGCCAAGTCCGCCCCACGTTGGACGCCTTGGTTCACGCCGCCCTTATCGCCTATCCGCGCTATGTCGATCCGGTCTCAAACCAGCCTTGCCCGGTTGAGGTTATCGTTGAACGGCTGGCCAAAGGCGAAATACCGCCTTTGACGGCCGGGTATCGGATAATGTCAAAAATTCAGAGGGTATTGGCAGGGTTTCCCGGGATCGGGCGTTGAAATTGTACAACTGACCGTTCAGGCCCGCGCCCACAAAGCATAAAGATCAGGGCCGATCACTTGGGTTTCTTGCAACATGAAACGTCGCGCATCCGCCAGTTTGCCAAGGTTAAGTGCGCCGACCCCGGCACTGCCATCCGCGCCCAAAGCAAGGCCCGCGCTGAAGACCGCCAGATCATCAACCAGATCCGCCGCCAACAAGGCTGCGGCCAGTTGCCCGCCGCCTTCGCAAAATACCCGCGTCAGGCCCGCAGCACTCAAACTGGCCATCAGCGCTGCCATATCAAGACCGCTCGCAAGGCGCGGAACTTCAAACAGCCGCGCGCCCCGCTCCCCCCAAGCGGTGCGCCTTTCACCCGCTGCTTCCGGCCCATGCACCAGCCACAAAGGCACATCTTTCGCGCTGTGTGCCAAAGCGCCGTCAAGCGGCAGGTCAAGCCCCGCCGCCGCGACGATCCGCACTGGTTGGCGCGCAATCCCAAGCCCGCGCACCGTCAGCATCGGATCGTCTGCCCGTGCCGTACCCGCACCGATCAGCACGCCGTCGTGACGCGCCCGCATCAGATGCACACGGCGGCGCGCCTCTGGCCCGGTGATCCAGCGGCTTTCACCAGCCGCCGTGGCAATCCGCCCATCAAGGCTGGTCGCAAGCTTGAGCGTCAGCAACGGACGGCCGGTTTTCACCCGCGAAAGAAAACCGCGTTGCAACCGCGCCGCCTCGCCCGCCATAAGCCCGGTTTCAACCTCGATTCCAGCCGCGCGCAGCATCGCATGGCCGCCCCCCGACACACGCGGATCGGGGTCATCCATCGCACTGACCACCCGCGCGATCCTCGCGTCAATCAAGGCTCGGGCACAGGGCGGCGTCTTGCCATGATGTGCACAAGGCTCAAGGCTCACAAAGGCCGTAGCGCCATGCGCCGATCCCCCGGCCTGGGCCAGGGCCATCGTCTCGGCATGCGGCCGTCCGCCCGCTTGCGTCCAACCGCGCCCGACGATGCGGCCATCCTTCACAATCACGCAGCCGACTGCCGGGTTGGGCCATACCTGCCCCAGCCCGCGCGCAGCAAGGCCAAGGGCCAGCGCCATGAACCGGCCGTCAGCCAAGTTGGCAACCGAACCGGCGCCCTTTACGCTCACTCGTCGCCGACGCCATCTGGGCGCAGCTCCGAGACGAATTTATCGAAATCATCCGCCGCCTGGAAGTTCTTGTAAACGCTGGCAAAACGCACATATGCGACAGTGTCGATCCGTGCCAGACTTTCCATAACAATCTCGCCGATTGTCTTGGACGGGATATCGGTTTCGCCAAGGCTTTCCAGCCGCCGCACGATACCCGAGATCATCTGATCAATCCGCTCAGGTTCAATCGGACGTTTTTGCATAGAGATTCGAATCGAGCGTTCAAGCTTGTCGCGGTCGAAATCCTCGCGCTTGCCGCTTGATTTGATCACCACCAGATCGCGCAGTTGCACACGCTCATATGTGGTGAATCGCCCGCCGCAGGCGGGGCAAAAACGGCGGCGTCTGATCGCCACATGATCTTCGGCCGGACGGCTATCCTTGACCTGCGTATCGACATTCCCGCAAAACGGACAGCGCATTCCCTTCTCCCCCAATACCTTGTGGCTACCGTCACTATAGGGGGGCAACTAGGTTTTGGGTAGAGCCTTTTCACAGCTACTAAAGCCAGCCGGAAACGACGGAATTCGCCACCACACGGCTTTCACCTTGGGGGACGCAATCTTTGCATAGCACCTATTCTGTTTTCGCAAGAGCGTTCCGGGCGCCAGTGTTTTATATGACAGTTTATGACAGCACAAAACCTGCCCCTTCCCGTAACACCACCCGCAGCCGCGCCGTTTTTCATCGGTGCCGATTCTGCAGAGCGCGCCGATGTGATGCGGTGGCGCAAAGATGCGCGCCGCAATCTGATCGCCGAACGGCAAGCCCTGCCCCAAGCCGCACGACAGGCCGCCGAGGCGCGGATCATGAACGAACTGGCCGGTGAATGCGGTCAGGTCATCGGCCTTTACTGGCCCTTCCAGGGAGAGCCGGATTTGCGGCCTTGGGCAGCCCAGATGCGCGCCCGCGGCGCTACCTTCGCGCTGCCGGTCGTCGTAAATCAGGGTCAACCGCTTGAATTCCGGGAATGGTCCGCCGAGACCCCGCTTGATCGCGGCGTCTGGGATATTCCGGTTCCGGCCCAAGGCGCCAAGGCTCTGACGCCCGATCTGATGATCGTCCCAGTGGTTGGTGTGGATGGGCGCCGCTTCCGGCTTGGCTATGGCGGCGGCTATTACGACCGCACGATAGCGGCCCTAAGGGCGGCAGGCCAGCGGCCTTGGGTGATTGGCGTCGGCTTTGAGTTTCAGTCCCTGCCAACGATCTTTCCACTTGACCATGATATTGCCATGGATCGGGTGATCTTAACCTAAAGTATACGGCATTTCACGCAAAAATCAGCGTGACCGCCCCTTGCGCTTGATCTCACAATAAAATTGCGCCGTGGCTGCAGACATCGCAGCCCCCTGCCCGCCAATAAGCGTGAAAATCCCTGTCGCATCCGCCGCACCCTCGGGGCTAAGCGAAAAGGCCATCGCGCCCCCCGCAGGGCGAGGGCGTTCGGTCAGGCGGTAGATCCGGGTTGTGGGGGATTGGCCAAGCCCGCGCACCACGTAATCGCCCGCAGCACACCAAAAATCAGCAGCCCCCGACGGCCCGCGCCATGGCACCGCAAAACCACGCGCCGTATTCTCAACAGCAAGGCCATTTTGGGCGGTAAAGGCCTGTGCCGGGGTGGCCAGGACGAGGGCGGCAAGAAGGATGTGCAGAGGTTTCATGACGGCATCCGGATTTAGGGTTACCCGCCAATCATAGCGCGATCCGCAACCGCCGTCGCGGATGAAACGCACCATTGGCGGTGACTTCGGCGTGAATTGGTCAGTGACAGCGCGGAACAAAGGGCAGCGCCCGCCCCAAGGGGCGGTTCGGGCGCTGCCCGGTCAAAAGGGGTCGGGTGCAGCGCGAGGTGAGCGTGAGTTGCGGGGTGAAACCCAGTGTACCGCGCGCGTATGCAAGCTAAATCTGCTCTCGGTGCTGAGCCAAAACTTCGCTCCAATATGGTCGCACCGGCAAGTCATCTCCAAACATGACGCTTACGGATGGCGACCCAACCAATCCAACGGTGGCGTCCCCACGCAGCCAACGCGCCTTTGCATCCTTTTGGACCGAAACTCCAAGATCTCCGAGGATGAGGCGACCGTTAAAGCGAATTTGGCAGTAAGCTCCACACCTAGATGTTGCCATTAACTTCAAATTGTTAGTCAGAACATCGAGTTGCTCTGTTTCTACAAACCAGCAAAACGATAGGCGACCATCAAGTACCGAAAGAGTGCCATTGAAATCCCAATCGAACTTCGACTCGATCTCCTCAAATTGCCATGCTTCCGCCAGGATTTTTTGGCAAGCTGCGCTATGGGGGGCAGTAACAAACGAAACCGACGCAGGATAATCGAACAACTGCTCAATCTCATCCATTTCAAATTCGGGGGTAGGCGTCAGTTGATAACTTACCGGCATGTGCCACGCCGCGTCGAGTGTAACGCCGCCTCCCTCAGTGCAAAGAGCATCCAGCCCGAACTTCCGGGCTGTTATCGTCCAATGCATTTCTCCTCCCAAAGAAAAAGGCACCCATCAGGACGCCTTTTGATCACTGATCCAAAAAGCTCCGCAGCTTCCGTGACCTTGACGGATGCTTCAGCTTGCGAAGCGCCTTCGCCTCGATCTGACGGATGCGCTCACGCGTCACGCTGAACTGCTGGCCGACTTCTTCCAGCGTGTGGTCGGTGTTCATGCCGATACCGAAGCGCATGCGCAGGACGCGTTCCTCGCGCGGCGTCAGCGAGGCGAGAACCCGGGTCGTCGTCTCTTTCAGGTTCTCCTGAATGGCGCTGTCCAAGGGCAGGATCGCGTTCTTGTCCTCGATGAAGTCGCCAAGCTGGCTGTCTTCCTCGTCGCCGATGGGGGTTTCCAGCGAAATCGGTTCCTTGGCGATCTTCATCACCTTGCGGACCTTTTCCAAAGGCATCTGCAGCTTTGCGGCCAATTCCTCGGGTGTCGGTTCGCGGCCGATTTCGTGCAACATCTGGCGACCGGTGCGCACCAGCTTGTTGATCGTCTCAATCATATGAACCGGAATACGGATGGTACGGGCCTGATCGGCGATAGACCGGGTGATCGCCTGACGGATCCACCATGTCGCATAGGTCGAGAATTTATAGCCGCGACGATATTCGAACTTATCGACGGCCTTCATCAGGCCGATGTTACCTTCTTGAATAAGATCAAGGAATTGCAGGCCACGGTTGGTATATTTTTTCGCGATAGAGATAACCAGACGCAGGTTCGCCTCGACCATTTCCTTCTTGGCCTGACGGGCTTCTTTTTCGCCCTTTTGAACCTGATTGACGATGCGGCGGAACTCGGAAATATCGACGCCGACATATTGGCCGATCGTCGCCATTTCGCTGCGCAGCTCCTCGACTTTGTCGCGTGATTTTTCAATCAAAGCCTGCCAGCCGCGGCCATCTTTTTCGGTCATGCGGTCAAGCCATTGCGGATCAAGTTCATAACCACGGTATTCGTCGATGAATTCGCGGCGGTTGATGCGGGCCTGATCGGCAAGCTTCACCATATTGCTGTCGATCTGCATGATCTTGCGGTTGATGCCGTAAAGCTGGTCGATCAGCGCTTCAATACGGTTGTTGTGCAGATGCAGCTCATTTACCAAGAGCACGATTTCAGAGCGCAGCTTTTGATAATCTTGCTCTTCCTTCACCGAGAATGAGCCATCTTCATTCAAGGTCGCGGACATCCGCAGATCTTGCATCTCTGACAAAAGCTCATAGTCATGGGCAATGACTTCAAGGGTTTCGAGAACGCGCGGCTTGAGGGCGGCCTCCATTGCCGCAAGCGACATTGCGGTGGCTTCGTCATCATCGTCATCGTCATCGGTTGCGGCAATCGGATTGCCGTCTGCATCAAGCTCGGCAGTGCTTTCTTCGGATTTCGGCGCGGCAGCTTCACCGACCGCTAGCACCGGCTCCGTTGCTTCTTCATCGCCTTCAAGCGTGTTGCCGAAGGTGGTTTCAAGATCGATCACATCGCGCAAAAGAATGTCTTCGTTCAGAAGTTCGTCGCGCCAGATGGTGATGGCCTGAAAGGTCAGCGGGCTTTCGCAAAGCCCCAAGATCATCGTGTTGCGGCCAGCCTCAATGCGCTTGGCGATGGCAATTTCGCCTTCGCGGGACAGAAGTTCGACGGACCCCATTTCGCGCAAATACATGCGCACCGGATCATCGGTACGGTCAAGCGCCTCGGTGGTTGTGGTCGATATAACCACATCGCGCGCCGTCGAAGTTTCGACAAGCGCGCCGCCTTCGGGATCTTCGGCCTCATCTTCCTCAATCACATTGATGCCCATCTCCGAGAGCATCGACATGACGTCTTCGATCTGTTCGGAGGAAACCTGTTCGGGCGGAAGTGCTTGATTGAGCTGTTCATAGGTGATGTAGCCGCGTTCGCGTGCCTCGGCGATCATCTTTTTGATCGCGGTTTGGCTTATATCAAGAGAATGCTCTCCATCCTCGGTTTCGGGCTTCTGGTCGTCGGTATCTTTGGCGGCCATGGAGGCTCCTTACGCGGCGGTTGATCACGTGTCCGAGGAATGATTCGTGCGAATCGAATCATACAATGGCTTTTTAGCGACTCACAGGGGCGAATCACAGGGGGCGGCGGACGGTGAGTTAAATCTATCGGGGCAGGAATGCGAATGCGGCGGCGATCACTTCTTCTTTTGCCAGGCCGCAGTATCAATCAGGCGTTGCAATTCGGCAGACATGGCCGCGCGGTCTTCGCCCATGTCGCTGTCATCATCGAGGTTGGATTTTTGTGCACGGTGGCGCGCCGCATTGGCCTGGCCCAGACGCCAGGTAAGTCCTTCGTCTGCAAGGCCGCTCATCGTCTCCATCGCTTCTTCGGTTTCGGAAAGGGCGCCGCGGCGGGCGTCCAGTTTGGCAAGCTCTTCTGACAGACACATGTGCGCCAGATCTTGATCATCGGTATTGCGCACGGGTGGGGCGGTTCGGATATGGGCAAGGGCCATCAGCTTTGCAAGGTCATCACCGGCCATGGCCTCGATTTTTCTGCGAAAAATCGGCGCATCAGCTGTGACCCCGTCGCTGTCATGGGCGCAGTGCAAAAGGGCCTGGCGCAGGGCCTCATGGCCCGGGCCGATCATGGCGATACGTTCAAGCTGGCTTTCGAAGGCGAGAATACAGGCGGGATGGGTCACGCAGATCGCAAGGATCATCGCTTCGCGCAGGTGATCCTCGGCCTGCGGACCGCTTGCACTGGCCAGGAGCGAGCCGCGGGTGGCGGGCATCGGCGTGACGGGGCCGAAGGGGCGCCGGGCGCCCGGGGAGCCACGCGAGAAGCCTTTTGGCGAGTGCGGCACAAAATCGCGCCCCGGGCGTTTGCTGGCAGGGGGGGAGAACAGGCTTTGGCGCAGGCGCTTTATCTCATCGCCGTAATGGGCGCGAATGGATGGGTCGGTGATGCGGCGGATGGTGCTGCGCAGGGTCTTGTCGAGGGCCGCTTTGCGTTCTGGGCTGTCGAGGACCATGCCTTCGGTCTCGCGCCGCCACAATAAATTGACCATCGGTTCGGCACCTTCAAGTGCTGCGCGCATCGCCCCTGCCCCGCGGGTCTGGATCAGATCATCGGGATCAAGGCCTTCGGGCAAAATCACGAAGCGCAGGCCCTGCCCCGCCTCCAGCAACGGCAGCGCCAGATCGACCAGCCTGAGGGCCGCACGAACACCCGCCGTATCGCCATCCAGCATCACCAGCGGTTCGGGGTGAATGCGCCACAAGAGGCGCAGCTGTTCTTCTGTGATCGCGGTGCCCAAGGGGGCGACAGCGCCTTCAAAGCCTGCCTCGACCAAGGCGATCACATCCATATAGCCTTCGGCGACGATCAGCGGCTGCGCCTTGGCACAGGCTTCGCGGGCGGGGCCATGATTATAAAGGCTGCGACCCTTATCAAACAAAGGCGTCTCTGGGCTGTTCAGGTATTTGGCCCGCGCGGCCGGGTCCATTGATCGCCCGCCAAGACCGATGCAGCGCCCGCGCGCATCGCGGATCGGATAGATAATTCGCCCTCGGAACCGATCATAGGGCTGGCCGCCATCGTCGGGGCGCGCGCATAGGCCCGCCTCAACGATCAGATCAGCATTGATGCCCTTGGCGGTCAGCGCCGAGAACAGGCCCTGACGTTGGTCGGGGGCAAAGCCGATGTGGAACCGGTCTTGCGTCTTTTGCCCCAACTTGCGGGTTTCTAGATAGTCGCGCGCCGCCGACCCGGCGGCGGTTTTCAACTGCAGCCTGAAATGGGCCACTGCCGCCTCCATCACCTCGGCCAACTGGCTGCGGTGATCGGCGATCTGGGCTTGCTTGGGGTCGCGAGCCGGCATCGGCATACCAGCTTCGCGGGCCAAAACCTCTACCGCTTCCATGAAGCCAAGGTTTTCGGTTTCGCGCAAGAAGGTGACGGCATCGCCTTTTTGGTGACAGCCAAAACAGTAGAAAAAACCTTTTTGGTCATCGACATGAAAGCTTGCCGATTTCTCCTGATGGAAGGGGCAAGGCGCCCAATAGTCACCCTTGGCCTGATTGGACTTGCGCATATCCCATGTGACTTTGCGCCCCACAACCTTGCTTAGGGGGACGCGATTGCGAATGTCTTCAAGGAATCCGGGCGGCAGGCTCATGCCGCCAATATCGGCGCTTCGGATCGCCACGGCAAGGGCCGAGACGGTATGCAGATCACCCGCCCGAATGATTTTGCGACGTGCCGCGCATTGGGCCGGTCTGGGCCGGGGCAAAAAGCCGCGATTGCGGCGGGGGCAGGCTTGTTCAGGGCGCGGATTTCGCGAACACCCGTTTCAGATTTGGCCTCAGCGACCAAAGAATGAACACCAGCGCCAGCGCCAAAATCGTAGCACTGATCGGACGGGTAAAGAACACCGTCCAGTCTTGGTGAGAATTGGCCATTGATGTCAGGAAGTAGCGCTCTGCCAGCGGCCCCAAGATGACACCCAGCACCAAGGGTGCTGTCGGGAAGCTGATCCTTTTCATCCCCCAGCCCAAAAGACCAAAACCCAAGCAGACATAGACGTCGAAAATATTGTTGCGCACCCCAAAGGCACCGACGACGCTTAGCACGATGATGAATGCCGCCAAGATCGCAGGTGGCGTACGCATCAAGGTCGAAAAGATCTGCGCCACACCGATACCGGCCCCAATCATCATGACATTGGCGATGATCATGGCGGCAAAGATCGTATAGACCATTGTCGGGTCGGTTATGAACAGCAAGGGGCCGGGGCTGACGCCGTGCAACATCATGGCCGCAAGCATGATCGCGGTCGCGGCACTTCCGGGGATGCCAAGGGTCAAAAGTGGCACCATGGCCGCACCCGTGGTTGCGTTCTTGGCGGCCTCGGGGGCGGCCAGACCATCTTCAACCCCGGTTCCGAATTCGCCCCCACGTTTGGACATCTGCTTTTCGATTCCGTATGCGATGACCGCGCCGGGCGTGGCACCGGCACCCGGAATAACGCCCACCGCGCAGCCGATTGCCGTGCCGCGAACGATCGCGCCTTTGACGTTATAGATGTCCCGGAAACTGGCGCCGATCGCCTTGCCTTCGGTCTTTTTGGGCCGCAGATCGCGGTTGGTGGCCAGAAGGTCCACAACCTCTCCGATCGCGAAAAGGCCGATCATCACAACGACAAAACGAATGCCGCTTTCCATTTGCGGAATGCCAAAGCTGAACCGCGCCTGCCCGTAAAGCGGATCGACCCCGACGGTGCCGACCACAATCCCGATCAACAGCGACACCATGGTGACAACTGGCTTGTCCTTTGCAATAGCGATGACGCTGACAAGGCCCAAAACCGTGGCCGCAAAGAATTCCGGTTGTGAAAATTTCAGCGCGAAGCTGGCAAATGGCGCCGACAAAAAGGCCAGCATCAAGGCGCTGACAAGCCCGCCGGTGGCCGAGGCGGTAACGGCAATCGCAAGGGCGCGTTTGACCTCGCCGCGCTTGGTCATCGGATAGCCGTCCCATGTGGCGGGTAAAGAGGCAGGCGTACCCGGCACATTGATCATGATCGCCGAGATAGAGCCGCCAAACACCCCACCCACATAGATGCCGCCAAGAAACAGCATCGCATTGGTTGGCTCCATCGCATAGGTGAACGGCAAGGCCATCGCCATTGCGTTCACAAAAGAAATTCCGGGCAAGGCCCCTGCGACAACACCAACCAACAGACCAATCAAGATCGTCAAGAAGGCCCAAAATTCAAAGGCTGCCGCAAAACCGCCTGCAAGCTGATCAATCGCGCCCATATCGGACCTTCTTTCTTGTAAATCGTAATCGGTCTAGTAGATGGCCAGCGTTCGCAAAACCCATATGCTGAACTCACCAAAGGCACCTGCCCCCCGGGGCAACGGCATCAACGCGGCCCCCATGAACATCCACAACAACGCTATCGTGCCAAGCACTGACACGGGCACTAAGACCAACGGCTTACGCACGCCTCCGACCACGCACCAAAGGGCGATGAAACATACCGTGGCCAAGGCAAAGCCAATCACTGGCAACAGCGCCCCGTAAGCCAAGATCATTGCCAAGCCGATCAGCGCTTTGCCAATCGAATAGGCCTCTCCGTCATCAGGTACCGCGAACCGGGCACGGCCACCCGTTGCGCGATAGTCGCGCAAGTTGATAGCCCCCCAGCAGCTTACGAAAAACGCCAGTGCCCAAAGCATCGCCGTGGGCCAGGCCGCAGGGCCAAGCCCGATCTTGCTGGCAGATTGATCACTTTGAAACATGCAGCTGGGCAAAATCAGTGCCAAGGCGACCAAAACCGCAGGCAGCACAATCGGCAAGAGGCCGGGCCATCTGGCCCCGCCCCTTGCCTGCACTGGGTCCGCACTATTGCCTAAGTCACGCTTCACGACAGGCCCCGGTCAATTCGCAAGCTGTTCAGCGATAAGATCACGAAAGTCGCCGACCATCGCTTGTGCCGCATCACCAGTGACGGGCGTGATGCAAGTATAGGTCTTGGCACAAAAAGCCTGCCATTCCGGCGATGCGGTGGCTGTGGCAACTGCCTCGGCCAGCTTGGTCACAGCATCATCCGGCGTGCCTGCGGCAACCGCGATGCTGCGGTAGTTATCGAGGCCCGAAATGTCGATCCCAAGCTCTTTGGAGGTCGGCACATCAGGAAACTCGGCATGGCGTTCCGCCGAGAACACAACAACCGGCGTCAACTGGCCTGCTGCGATGAACTGCGCAACATCGCCCGGCTCTTCATAAATCGCAGCCGTATGGCCGCCGATTGGCGAGGCATAGCGCTCTGCCGGGGCCTGAAAGGGTACGTTTTCCATCGGAATGCCCGCATCAGCCAGTAGCTTCAGCGTCACGTCATCTTGAGTGCCGTAACCCGATGTCGCCACCGTGATCGCACCGGGATTTGCTTTGGCAAAATCAAACAGCTCTTGCGCCGTCTTATGCGCGCCGCTGGTCGGCACGAACAAGAAGGAAGGCGAGCTTTGAACAACCGCGATCACCTTGAAATCCTCGGGTTTGTTGTCGCCAAGGCCCGAGGCCCATGATGCCACCGTCAAGGAAATCAGCGTGCCCATCGTATAGCCATCGGCCGGATTGGTGCGCAGCTGGGTCAAGCCCGCGTTACCAGACGCGCCGCCGACATTTGACACCGGAATGGCAACGCCAAGTGGTGCTTCAAGCAGTTGCGCCATGGTGCGGCCCATCAGATCGGCGCCGCCGCCCGGACCAAAGGTCACGATCAGTTCAATCGGACGATCGGGGTAGCCTTCGGCAAAGGCAGGTGCTGCAAGCGCCGTGGTTGCCGCCAAGGCCGTCGCGATCAAAGATTTCTTGAATAGTCTGGACATTGGTATTCCTCCCGTTTCGTTTCATTGCGCCCGGGGTTCCAATTCTGTGTCACCATGACCGTCTCTTCTCCCCTTCGTCGGCCGCCTCCGTGTGGCACGGCGAAGCCCCTCACTCCCCCGTCATCGCAGCAAGCCGCAGACGCTGAATTTTCCCCGACGGCCCTTTGGGCAGATCGTCAAGCAAATGCACCACATCGGGGCATTTGAATTTGCCAAGTTTCTCTAAGCACAGCTGGATCAGCGCTGCTTGATCGACGCATGCGCCCTTGCGTAGTTTGACCGCCGCTTCCACCCGTTCCCCGTATTGCGGGCAAATACGCGCGAAGGCGGCGGCTTCAATCACATCGGGGTGGGTATAAAGCGCCTCATCCACTTCGCGCGGGGCAATGTTTTCGCCGCCCTTGATGATCAACTCTTTCAGCCTTCCGGTCACAAACACATAGC
>JBAUHP010000336.1:0-2196 GCA_049680345.1 Albidovulum sp.
GAAGCCCTGCGCTGCCCCCCTGATGACGCCAATGTTGATACCCTTTCAGGCGGTGAACGCCGCCGCGTGGCTTTGTGCAAACTGCTGCTTGAAGCCCCCGACATGCTGCTGTTGGACGAACCGACCAACCACCTGGATGCCGAAACCATCGCCTGGCTGCAAAAGCACCTGATCGAATACAAAGGCACCATCCTCATCGTCACCCATGACCGCTACTTCCTTGACGATATCACCTCATGGATCCTGGAACTCGAACGCGGCCGCGGCATTCCTTACGAAGGCAACTACACCGCCTGGCTTGACCAAAAGGCCAAACGCATCGCCCAAGAGGCCCGCGAAGACAAGGCCAAGCAAAAGGTGATGGAGAAGGAGCTTGAATGGATCCGCGCCGGCGCCAAGGCCCGTCAGGCCAAGCAAAAGGCCCGTATCAACGCCTATGATAAAATGGCCGACACGTCCGAGCGTGAACGCATCGGCCGCGCCCAGATCATCATCCCCAACGGTCCCCGCCTTGGCGGCAAGGTGATCGAGGTTGAGAACCTCAAAAAACACATGGGCGACAAGCTTCTGATCGAGAATCTGAGCTTCTCCATCCCCCCCGGCGCCATCGTCGGCATCATCGGCCCCAACGGTGCCGGTAAAACCACGCTGTTTCGCATGATCACCGGGCAAGAAGCCCCCGACAGCGGCGAAATCACCATCGGCGACACCGTGAAACTTTCCTATGTCGATCAGTCCCGCGATGATCTGGACCCAAACCAGAACGTCTGGGAATCGATCACCGACGCCTTGGACGTGGTGGTTCTGGGCGACGCCGAGGTCAACTCCCGCGCCTATTGTTCCAGCTTCAACTTCAAGGGCGCCGACCAGCAAAAGAAGGTCGGCCTTTTGTCAGGTGGTGAACGTAACCGCGTCCACATGGCGCGCCTGTTGAAATCCGGCGGCAACGTGCTTTTGCTCGATGAACCGACCAACGATCTGGACGTTGAAACCCTGCAAGCGCTGGAAGCCGCCATCGAAGATTTCGCCGGTTGCGCCGTCATCATCTCCCACGACCGCTTCTTCCTTGACCGTCTTTGCACCCATATTCTGGCCTTTGAGGGCGATGCCCATGTCGAATGGTTCGAAGGCAACTTCGAGGCCTATGAGGAAGACAAAGTGCGCAGATTGGGACCGGATTCGATTGAGCCGAAGCGGGTGAAGTATAAGAAATTCACGCGGTGAGCGAATAAATCATGATCGAAACATACCTGGTTGCGGCGCTCATCTTTGCAGCAATGGCGGGTCAGGCGATATCCAGCGTCGACTTTGAATAGATGCCCCTCGCCTCCCCCCCCACGGGGCGGGAGCTGCCCTCTATTCCGCATCCTTCGCTAGACACCGAGCGAATCCGCGCGTCGCGCAAAACCACCCCCTCACCGCGCCACTGTCACCGAGACATGCGCCCGCCCGGAGACATCGGCGGCCACAGACCCCAGTATCAGCCGCGACATGCCACGCTTGTCGCCGGTGCCCATGACGATGTGGTCATAGCCATTGGTCTCGGCATAATGCACGATGGCGGTGGCGGCTTCGCGGCCGATCATCTCCTTGCGGTGCGGCTTCGCGGCGCCATGTTTGACCGCCAAGGCGGTGGCGTCACCCAAGATCTTTTCAACCTCATCATCGGTCCAATGCCGAATGATCGGCGCGCGCGGCCCGCCGTGCACCACGTTGACCACAAAAAGCGTCAGTGCCGCCCCAAACTTCGCCGCCATCTCTGCGGCCTGTATCACGGCAATGTCTGAATGCTCGGTGCCGTCAGTTGGGCATAGTATCTTCTTGGTCATCTTGGCCTCCTCCGGAGTGAACGCCCCTTGATCCTCAAGGGGTATTCCAACCGGTTTCGGCACCATCTGCATTGACCTGCGTCAAGCCTTGCGCGGGGTAGCAGGGCGGGGGGCCGTAGCCAGCACACCCCATGTCGTCGACCCTGGACGATTGACATATGTCAGTGTCGCAAGCACCTTCTTGGCGCAAAATCCCCCTTTCACCTGAAATGGGAGAGCTGCAATGGACGATGACAAAAGCACAAAACACCACCCCGACACCGATGCGGAACATAAGGCCAAACCCCGCACCTGGACCGAAGAGATCGAGGTTGCGGGCGATCAGCTGGTCGCCTCGATCAAACGGCTGGCGGCCGAAGGGCAGGTC
>JBAUHP010000337.1:0-13438 GCA_049680345.1 Albidovulum sp.
GCCAGAAACGTGCCGGATAGTATCGTTGAAACAAGTGCCGTGGAAAGTTTGTGCATCTGCGTACCCTTTGATTGGCATGGCAAAGCACAAGCGCCCCGGCAACCCGTCAAAGAAATCCAACACTCACGAAGGAGTTTGCCAACCGCATTGACTTAAGCAAAGTTGTGTACGTCGCCGTCAGCAATGGCCGCAGCTTGTCCGAGGCCCTCTGCATGACGTCAGGTTAAACACCAAGCACGCACAACACTTTGGTAAAATGCTCCGCTATCCGCCGGTTCAAGGAAATAGCACCCGTCGTCCGGCCCCGATGGCACCCTGGTTGCGAAACGCCAGATGCTCAGGCCCCTTCTGTGCGTCAACCAGACCGCATCATCAGCCCAACCTTTACCGGGGGCATGGGTGGGAAGCATCACGGCCCAACAAATCACCTAGATGAAAGCGGACTGGATTGGGCGCAAAGCTGTTGTCGCCTCGGCGGCGCCGGATCATCACCTGGCTCAGGCCGGCCGGAACACCAGCGCAACACCGTTCATGCAATAGCGCTTGCCGGTGGGTTTTGGTCCATCATTGAAGACATGGCCCAGATGCCCGCCACAGCGGCGGCAATGCACCTCGGTCCTTTTGCCCAAAAGCCCCCAATCGGCCTTTGTGCCGACGGCATTGGGAAGGGGTTTATAGAAGGATGGCCAACCGGTGCCGCTGTCGAATTTCGTCTTTGACGAATAGACCGGCAAGTCGCAGCCTGCGCAAAAGAACGTACCCGCGCGGTTTTCCTTATCAAGCGGGCTTGACCCTGCCCGCTCGGTATCCTCTTCGCGCAGCACCCTATACTGCGCCGGCGTCAAAAGCGCGCGCCATTCAGCATCGGTTTTGGTAATCTCAAAGCTTTCCGTGGCACCGACATGCCCGCTCATCGCCATGGCAATGGCACTTGCACCCAATCCCAAAACGCCTCTGCGTGTCGTCATAATCAAACTCCTTGGCTCACATGCCCATATTTCGGGCGATATTGGCACAGTTGCAAATCAAACCGGGTAAAAGTTTCGTGGGTGGCTGGCACAATTGCCCCGATGGGCCGCTATGTCGGTTTTGGATCGCAACCGACGCCACCTGCCCTTGCACCCTGTCGCAGAATGTTCCATCACATGATCGTTGAAACCTGCGGGGCGAACCCCGGGGTCAAGAATGTATGGCGGACGCAATGCTGGATCAAAACGCAAAACCCACCGAAGATATCTCGGTTCGCGAAGTTTTCGGGATCGACACGGAAATGAAGGTCAGGGGCTTTGCCGAACGCACGGACCGCGTGCCCGCAATTGACCCAACCTATAAATTCGACCCCGATACAACCCTGGCGATCCTTGCGGGCTTCGCCTATAACCGCCGCGTGATGATCCAGGGCTATCACGGCACCGGCAAATCCACGCATATCGAACAGGTCGCTGCTCATCTCAATTGGCCTTGCGTGCGCGTCAATCTTGACAGCCACATCAGCCGTATCGATCTGATCGGCAAAGATGCGATCAAGCTGCGCGACGGCAAGCAGGTGACCGAATTCCACGAAGGCATCTTGCCATGGGCGCTGCGCAACCCCGTTGCCATCGTTTTCGATGAATATGACGCAGGCCGCGCCGACGTCATGTTCGTCATCCAGCGGGTGTTGGAGCATGACGGCAAGCTGACCTTGCTTGATCAAAACGAGATCATCACACCAAACCCGTCCTTCCGGCTTTTCGCCACCTCAAACACTGTGGGCCTTGGCGACACGACCGGCCTTTACCACGGCGTGCAGCAGATCAACCAAGCCCAGATGGACCGGTGGAGCCTTGTGGCCACGCTCAACTACCTGTCGCATGATGCGGAATCCGCGATCGTGTTGGCCAAATCACCGCATTACAACAACGAAAAGGGCCGCAAGACTATCGGCCAGATGGTCACCGTCGCCGATCTGACCCGCACCGCCTTCATGAACGGCGATTTGTCCACTGTCATGTCGCCCCGGACCGTGATCAACTGGGCCCAGAACGCCGAGATCTTCCGCAATGTGGGCTATGCGTTCCGGCTGACGTTCCTCAACAAATGTGATGAGCTGGAGCGGCAGACCGTCGCCGAGTTCTACCAGCGCTGCTTTGATGAGGAGCTCCCGGAATCTGCGGCAAGCCAGAGCATTCGTTAGCGGCAACTTGCCAAAGGGAGAGGTGATATGAGCAGGGCTGTTTTTCCAAAAGCGCAGCAATCAGTGCGGCTTCTGGCGGCGTTTTCAGGCTTGCTTGTCGCGACCCCGGCTTCATACGCCCAAACTGGCGATGCAACTGAAGGCCTGGTGGCTTGTTTCTCGCCGGGCTCTGATACCGCAGCAGGCGGGAAAGTAATCGGACCAAAACAAGCGACCGAAGCGCTTGACGCATTGGCAAAATCTAATGCCGAACTGGCACCCCGGTTTTCAGGCTTCACCCTGCAAGGAGAGGTTTCCATGCCGGAAGCTCCGTTGATGGTGGGCGCGCTTGGGCGAACACTGATCATGTATGATAAAGACGTATCAATGCATAACGGGGTTCGCTTGGGACAGACCGCTGTCTTGATTGGCTTTGACGACACGAATACCAGTGGCTGCGAAGTACTGGCGCCACAAGTGGTATGCGCCGCTGAAGAAAACCCAGAATTTTCTGTGGCCTGCGAATAGGCCGACTATATCGAACGTCACAAACGTGCTGCAAATACACAATCGCACCGCGAGAATGGGAATAGGGCAAACTGAATGAATAAGCCCTCCGACAACCCCGCTGATCCGTTCAAAAAGGCCCTCGCCGAGGCCACCAAAACCATGGCCGATGATCCGGAGTTGACCGTCAGCTATTCGGTCGATCCTCCGGCCCTGACCGGCGACACCATGCGCTTGCCTCAGGTCAGCCGCCGGATGAGCCGCGATGAAGTGCTTATCGCGCGTGGCACCGCTGATGCCTTCGCCCTGCGCCGCCGCCACCACAACGAAAGCATCGCCGCCAAATACGCCCCCACCGGCCAGATGGCCCGCGATCTGTATGAGGCGATGGAAACCGCGCGTTGCGAGGCGGTGGGCGCGCGCGCCATGCCCGGCACGCTTGGCAATATCGACGCCAAGATCGGCGCCGAGGCGGAACGCAAAGGCTACGGCCAGATCCGCACCGCGCAAGAGGCACCGCTTGCACAGGCAGCGGGCTTTTTGGTCCGCCACCTTGCGACCGGCCGCGATCTGCCCCCGGCGGCGGCAAATGTGATGGAGCTTTGGCGCCCCTTCTTGGAATCTCAGGCCGGCGGTACGCTGGAAAACATCCAGGACAAGCTTGCCGATCAGGCCGGTTTCGCCCGCCTTGCCCGCCAGATCATCCGTGATCTTGGCTACGGCGACCAATTGGGCGATGACCCCGATCAAGATGATCAAGATGACGGCGAGGCCGAAGAAGCCGAAGATCAGCAAGACAGCAACGAAGGCGACGACGCCCAAGATCAGGAAGAAGATTCAGAGGCCAGCCCCGAACAATCGCAAGAAGACCAGCAAGACGCCAGCCAATCCAAAGTCACCATGGATGACATGGCCGATATGGAAGAGGGTGAAGAATCTGAGCTGCCCGAATCCGACGCACCACTTGATCCTCCCCCACCCGCACCGCATTCCGATGCCGACCCTAACTATACCGTCTATTCCACTGAATTTGACGAAGAAATAAAAGCTGAAGATCTGGCCGAAGCGGCAGAACTTGAACGCCTGCGCGCCTATCTTGACCAGCAGCTTGACCCGTTGAAAGGGGCTGTCTCGCGCCTTGCCAACAAGCTTCAGCGCCGCTTGCAGGCCCAACAGAACCGATCATGGGAATTTGATCTTGAGGAAGGCACGCTGGATGCGGGCCGCCTTGCGCGCGTGGTGGCCAACCCGACCACACCGCTTAGCTTCAAGGTCGAAAAAGACACCGAATTTCGCGATACCTGCGTGACGCTTTTGATCGATAATTCCGGCTCCATGCGGGGCCGCCCGATTTCGATCGCGGCGATCTGTGCCGATGTTCTGGCCCGCACGCTGGAACGCTGCCAGGTCAAGGTGGAAATACTCGGCTTCACCACCCGTGCGTGGAAGGGCGGGCAGGCGCGTGAAAGCTGGCTGTCTGCCGGTCGTCCGCAACAGCCGGGCCGTCTCAACGATCTGCGCCACATCATCTATAAATCTGCCGATGCGCCATGGCGGCGGGTCCGCACCAATCTTGGACTGATGATGAAAGAGGGGCTGTTGAAGGAAAACATTGACGGCGAGGCGCTTGAATGGGCGCACCGGCGCATGTCGCACCGCCCCGAGGCGCGCAAAATCCTGATGGTGATCTCCGACGGTGCCCCGGTTGACGATTCAACCCTGTCGGTCAACCCCGCGAATTACCTCGAAAAACACCTGCGCGACGTCATCGCCATGGTTGAAAAAAAGCGCATCGTTGAACTGATTGCCATCGGTATCGGCCATGATGTCACCCGCTATTACAACCGCGCCGTCACCATTACCGACGTCGAGCAATTGGCCGGTGCGATGACCGAACAGCTTGCGGGCCTCTTCGACAGCAACCCCCGCGCCCGCGCCCGGATGATCGGCATCAAGCGGGCAAGCTGAATGAGTAAAGATGGTCCTGATCTGGTGCGGGCAAGCAAACTGTTGAGTTTGGTCCTGCGTCATGATCCGGGCGCATTGGGACTATCGCTTGATCCTGAAGGGTGGGTCTCGATGCAAGAATTGGTCGCAAGCTCTGACGGGCGGCTAACCGATGCTCTTGTGCGCCAGATTGTCCGCGAAAGCGACAAACAGCGCTTTGCTTTGTCAGAAGATGGCTCCGAAATTCGCGCGAACCAAGGTCACTCGCTTGATGTCAACCTTGGCCTTCAACCGATCGCGCCGCCAGAAACTCTACTTCATGGCACTGCAGCCCAGTTCGTGAAAGCGATCACTGCCGAAGGGTTGAAGCCCGGCAATCGCCAGTTCGTGCACCTGTCTGCGGACATGGAAACTGCGCAAAGGGTCGGCAGCCGCCATGGCCGCGCGGTGGTGCTGACGATTGATGCGGCCGGCATGCACAAGTCAGGATCAAGTTTTTTTCGATCGGAAAACGGTGTATGGCTGACCAAATACGTTCCAGTTGAGTATATCCGGTCGACATAAAACCAACCGGTCGTGTATTCCCCAGCCACCCCACGACACAGAGCGCCTTAAAAACCGCCCCTTCGGCAACAGGCATCACATCGGATAGTTTTATGTTCCAAAGCTTTGAGACAACATCCCGCCCCGATTTTGGCCCCGCCCGACTGGCCAGCCTGCGCGCGGCCCTTGGCTTGGCTCGGTATGACGGTTGTCTGGTGCCGCGCGCCGATCTGCATCAGGGCGAATATGTCGCCGCTTGCGATGAACGTCTGGCCTGGCTGACTGGCTTCACCGGATCGGCGGGTTTTTGCATTGTCTTGCCGCAGATTGCCGGGGTGTTCATTGACGGGCGCTACCGCACACAAGTGAAATCCCAAATCGATCTTGCTGCCTTCACACCGGTGCCATGGCCCGAGGTAAAGCCAGCAGATTGGCTTGCCGAGATGCTGCCCCAAGGCGGGCGCATTGCCTTTGATCCCTGGCTTCATACCGCGCGCGAAATCTCGGATCTTGAGGATCAGTTAAAATCGCGCAACGTCACCCTTTGCCCCACCGCCAATTTCATTGATGCCCTGTGGTCTGATCGCCCTGCCCCGCCGCAAGCCAAGGCCGTCATACAACCTCTTGAATTTGCGGGTGAAACATCTGCCGCCAAACGTGCGCGGCTGGGCGAGGTACTGTCGAAGGCGGGCCAGAAGGCCGCCGTCATCACCCTGCCCGACAGTCTTTCATGGCTGTTGAACATCCGCGGCGCCGATATTGCGCGCAATCCGGTGGTGCAGGCCCTTGGCATCTTGCACGGCGATGGCAAGATGGCCCTGTTCATAGACCCCGCCAAACTATCGCCCGAGCTTTGCGATCATCTTGGCCCTGAGGTCAGCCTTCTTGCCCCCGATGCATTCCTGAACGCCTTGCACCAACTTACCGGCCCGGTGCGGGTTGACCGTACCACCGCCCCTTTGCAGGTCTCCGCAGAACTGTCCGTGGCCGGTGTTGCTTCGGTCTGGGGGCCAGACCCGTGCTTGCTGCCCAAGGCGCTCAAAAACAGCGCTGAAATAGCAGGCGCAAGCGAAGCGCATCTGCGTGACGGTGCCGCCATGGTTGAGTTTTTGGCCTGGTTTGACGCCGAAGTCCCCAAAGATGCGCTAACCGAAATCGGCGTGGTAGCCGCGCTTGAAGGTTTCCGCCGCGCCAGCAATGCGCTTAAGGAAATCAGTTTTGAGACGATCTGCGGATCGGGCCCCAATGGCGCGATCATGCATTACCGGGTCACCAAAGACACCGACCGCGCCTTGCAGCAAGGCGACCTTGTGGTGCTGGATTCCGGCGGCCAGTATCTTGACGGCACCACCGACATCACCCGCACTTTGGCTATTGGCACCCCAGGTGCCGAGGAATGCCGCGCCTTCACCCGGGTCTTGCAAGGCATGATCGCCATATCTAGGCTGCGCTGGCCCAAAGGCCTTGCGGGCCAGCATATTGATGCGATTGCGCGTCAGCCGCTTTGGCTTGCCGGTCAAGATTACGATCACGGCACCGGGCACGGCGTGGGTGCCTATCTGTCTGTGCATGAAGGCCCCGCAGGCATCGCGCGGCGCTACGATATTGCGTTGGAGCCGGGCATGATCTTGTCGAATGAGCCGGGCTATTACCGCGAGGGGGCCTTTGGCATCCGCATCGAAAATCTGGTGGTGGTCGAAGCGGCCTCCGCCTGCCCGGGCGGCGATACGCACCGTGCCATGCTGGCCATGCGCACGCTGACCTTCGTGCCCATCGACCGAAAACTGATCGCGACCGATCTTATGGCGAAAGCCGAGATTGACTGGCTTAATCTCTATCACGCCGAGGTTCTGGACAAGATCGGGCCAAGGGTATCGGCACCGGCACGGCTTTGGCTAACCAAGGCCTGCGCACCTCTGGTATGAAAGTCTCGCCCCCTCGCTGCATCTTATCGCCAAGCTTCTTTGTGCCTCTGTTCAAACTGAGCCGACCGGGACCCAAACGCGACACCGCGCACTGTGTCTTGAGGGGACCAAGGAAAGTTTCTTGATTGCAGGGGCATTCGTGGGTAGTTGGGCCCTAAGCGTTTAGATTAACACCGTATTCGAGTTGAGGTTTGTGAAGATGGCTGAATTGGCACCGCAAGTGAGAGAGGAATATCACTCTCTGGAGCGCAAAGAGGTTCTGGCTTTAGTGCCCGATGGCTTGAACAGTGTCTTGGACATCGGCGGTGGCGTCGGCGGCAGTGCCGCCTATCTGAAGTCGATCGGCAAAGCGACCAAAGCTACGGTTGTTGACCTTGTCGGCGACAATTGCCTGCCCGCTATCGATGCGGCCTATGGTGGTAATCTTGAAGACCCTGCCCTTTTGCAAAAAATCGAGGCAGAGCAAGGCAAGTTTGACATCATTCTTTGTCTGGATGTGCTGGAACACCTTTCCGATCCGTGGTCGGTAATCAAGCAGCTTGACGGCATGCTCAACCCCGGCGGCGTCATCATCGCCAGCATCCCCAATGTGCGCAACTACAAGCTTGTGGTGCCGCTGGTCTTCAAGGGTCAGTTCAAACTGACCGACCGGGGCATTATGGACCGCACGCATCTGCGCTGGTTCGTGCGCGATACCGCATCGGGTCTGATGACCTGTTCGGGGCTGAAGCTTGAATATATCCAAGGCTTCTTTGAGGGCCGCAAGAAGAAGCTTTTCAACAAGCTGACCTTCGGGCTTTTCTCGGAATTTCTGGTGATTCAATTCTACATCCGGGTGCGCAAACCGGCGTGAGGCAAGCCCCTATCCCGCAAGCAAGGCGCGCGCGGCATCACGCGCGGCCTCGGTCACGGTTTCGCCCGCCAGCATCCGCGCCAGTTCATCCACCCGGTCATCGACGGTCAGCGGCACCACGGATGAGGTCGTAACCTCATCCACCACCCGCTTTTCAACCCGCCAGTGATGCGCGCCGCGCGCGGCCACTTGCGGGGAATGGGTCACAACCAATATCTGCGCGGTTTCAGACAATTGCGCCAAACGCCGCCCCACCGCATCGGCCGTGGCCCCGCCCACACCCCGGTCAATTTCATCAAAAATCATCGTCAGCGTGTCTGAACCGCGCACCAGACAGACCTTGAGCGCCAGCAAGAACCGCGACAATTCCCCACCCGAGGCGATACGGTTCAGCGGCCCCGAAGGCGCGCCGGGGTTGGTGGCCACGGTAAATTCAACCGTATCGCGCCCCTCGGGGCCGGGTTCAGCCAAAGCCATCCGGGTTGAGAAATGCGCACGCTCCATCTTCAAAGGGGCAAGTTCGGCAATGATCGCTGCGTCAAGGCTTGCCGCCGCTTGGGCGCGCTGGTCAGTCAATTTGGCCGAAACCGTATCATAACTTGCCTCGGCCTTGGCCAAAGCCTCGGCCAGCGCCTTGAGGTTTCCGGCACCGCCATCAAGCGCATGAAGCCGCGCGCGCAGATCATCGCCAAAACCGCCAAGATCATCGGCCAAAACCCCGTGCTTACGCGCCAAGGCCCTGATCGCGAATAGTCTTTCCTCAACCTGCTCCATCTCTCTGGGATCAAAACTAAGCGCGTCAAGGCAGCGTTCAACCCCTTGGGCCGCCTCGCCAAGTTCCGTCACGGCGCGTTCAAGTGCTGCTACCGGCGCCTCCAACATGCCTTCGGCGCGGTCAGCTGTCGCCTCAAGCCAGCGCATTGCATCGCCCATCAAGCCTTCGGCACCGTCGGGGCCAAGCGCACCGTAAGCACGCGCAATATCGTCGCGTATGCGCGACCCCGCCTGCATCACCCGGCGGCGGGCGTCCAGCGCGGCCTCTTCGCCCGATTGCGGGTCAAGCTTGTCCAGCTCGGCAACCGCATGACGCAGATAATCTTCTTCGGCGCACAGGCCCGCTTGTTCCGCCTCGGCGGCGGCCAAAGCCTTGGCCGCGACAGATACCGCAACCCATGCGGCGCGCACCGCATATGTATCGGCACCGGCATAGGCATCAAGCAATTGCCGGTGGCCGCGCGGATTCAGCAACCCGCGATCATCGTGCTGGCCGTGCAATTCGATCAAACTGTCGGATAAGGCGCGCAGCACCTCGCCACTGGCACGGCGGTCGTTGACAAAAGCGGTCTTGCGCCCATCTGCGGTGGTCTGACGGCGCAAGATCAACGCATCTTCCGCCAAAATCCCCGCCTCGGATAAGACATCACGCGCCGGATGCCCGCTTGGCAGGTCAAACACCGCCGTAACCTCGCCCTGTTCGGCCCCTTGCCGGATCAGATCGCCCCGGCCGCGCCATCCCAGAACGAACCCCAGACAATCCAGCAAAATCGATTTGCCCGCCCCGGTTTCCCCCGTCAACACGTTCAACCCCGGCTGGAAGGTAAGATCCAGCCGGTCGATGATCAGCATATCGCGGATCTCTAATGAGCGTAGCATCCGTTCAAACCGCCCGGTGGGAAACGCCCACCTTCCTTACAGCCACTCGCCCTTGATCACCTGTCGGTAAATCGCGGCAAGCCAGCCATCGCCCTTGGCTTTCGGCTCCAACCCTTGCTTGGTCAGCAAGCGATAGCCATCTTCATACCACACGGTCGATTGGAAGTTATGGCCCAAGATCGCACCAGCTGTCTGCGCCTCATCGGTCAGCCCCAGCGAAAGATAGGCCTCGATAAGGCGGAACAATGCTTCGGGCGTATGGGTCGTGGTCTGGAACTGTTCAACCACCACGCGGAAGCGGTTGATACTTGCGGCAAAATTCTTTTTCTTCAGGTAATAGCGCCCGATTTCCATTTCTTTCGCCGCCAGATGATCAAAGGCCAGATCAAACTTCAGCACCGAGGAATTGGCGTATTCGCTGTCGGGATATTCCTCAATCACCGCGCGCAGGGCCTGCAAGGCCTGGAAGGTCAAGCCCTGATCGCGGCCCACCTCATCAATCTGGTCATAATAGGACAGGGCCAGAAGGTACTTGGCATAGGCCGCATCTTCTTCGGCAGGATATGTGTCTATGTAGCGCTGCGCCGTGGCGCGGCTGTTCTCATAGTCACGATCTTTGTGATAGGCGAAGGCTTGCATGATCAAGGCGCGCTTGGCCCATTCCGAATAGGGGTAAAGCCGCTCGACCTCGGCAAAATAGGTGACCGCGTCCTTGCCCTTGCGGCTGGTCTCAAGCCGGACCTCGCCGCGTTTATAGATTTCTTCCGCAGTCAGCGTCTCCAAGGGAACTTCTTGGTTTCCGCCACCACAAGCTGTCAGGAACATCGCCAAAGCGAGGCTCCCGACAAGATTTGCCGCTGTTGTGCCCCGCACCATTGCCCGCCTACCCCGTCTTGCTATTCGTTTGTGGTGAAAGCGCTTTGCCCATCACCCCGGTTCGCCTTGTCCTAGCACGAAAAAACACCGGCGCAAAATGCCTTTCGCACGTTTTATGACAGGTTCAGGCGACGGCGGGAATATCTTCGCGTTTCACGCCGGTTCCAGGAAGGCGGCGCAGGCTTGCCGCATCGCATTCGCGCATGCGAAATGCCCCTGGTTTTGCGAAAAGGGCGCGCAAAAGCTTGTTGGTCATCGCATGACCGGCACGGTTGCCGGTATAGCGCCCCAAAATCGGCGCGCCCGCCAAGGCCAGATCGCCCAAAGCGTCCAGCATTTTGTGGCGAACCGCTTCATCCGCACGGCGAAAACCACCGGGGGTCAGGATTTTTTCGCCTTCAACCACCACAGCATTGTCATAGCTGCCGCCCAAAGCAAGGCCATTGGCATGCATGTAATCAACATCGGACTGGCGGCAGAAGGTGCGGCAATCGGAAAGCTCGCGCACAAAGGCGCCATTGGCCATCGACATGGATTTGCGTTGCTGACCAATCGCGCGGTCGGCGAAATCAATCGCGAAGTCAATCTCAAGCGCGCTTGCGGGTTCCAGCCGTGCCACGGCGTCCCCTTCGCGGATCTCGATGGTTTCCAGAACCTCAAAGCAGCGCAAAGGCGCGTCAAGTTCACGCAGACCCCGGCCCAGAATCGCAGTCACGAAGGGCTGGGCTGATCCGTCAAGGATCGGCACTTCCGGCCCGTTAATCTCGATCAATGCGTTATGCACGCCACAACCAGCAAGGGCTGCCATGATATGTTCAATGGTTGAAACACCGACACCGGCGGAATTTTCAACAGCGGTGCAAAGCCGCGAAGGCATCACCGCATCCCATAGGGCCTGAACCATCGCATCGCGGCCAATCACATCGGTACGGCGAAACCAGATGCCGTAATTGGCCGAGGCCGGGCTGACCGTCATGCGCACCTGCGCCCCGGTATGAAGCCCTATGCCGCGAAAGGTCGCTGCGGATCTGATCGTCGTTTGCACTGATGGCCCCATAGATACGGCGCGTCATCTAACATCGCGCACCGCTTTTCTGAGACTGAAGTATCTGCCTTCGCCTAATAGCTCAACTCACTCTTTGTAACGGAATGAAACAAAACCCTTAACTGCGGAAATATTCCGCAGATGAAGTTGTAATGGCTTGATTCAAAAGAAAAAGGCCGGGTTACCCCGGCCCCTCAATCAACAGTTGACGTGGCGTCCTAGTTTGCCTGACGGCGCAAAAAGGCCGGAATTTCGACCCGTTCCTGGTCCGCATCCACTGCATTTTCCTCTTCAAACTGCGCCGAAAGCCGCGGTTGCTGGCGTTGTGCGGTGGCCGCACGCTCGCCGCCAGCTGCAGCAGCAGGGCTGCCGGTCATGCGGTTGATCAGCGAATTGATGCCAAACCGCGGACGATCACCGGCATGCGAAGGCTCATGGTCATGGGGCTCTGCATGGGCGGCAGCGGCGCGGGCCGCATGGCTTGATTGCGGCGCACGGCTGACAGCGGCTTGCAGCCGCGCCAATGCCTCGGGTGACGGCGTGCCCGGGGTGCGAGGACGCGGTGCGACAAAGGCGGTTGCCTCATCTTCGACATGGAAGTCGCGGTTTGCCTGTATTTGCGGCTGGGCCTGTTGCGGACGGTAGGCCGGGGGCGGCAGATCATCCTTTGCCGCATCGCTGCCATCATCGAAAAGCGAAGGCTCGACTTCTGCGGTAATCGGGGCCTGACGCGGATCTGGGCGCGCATCATGGCGGGGCTCTTGACGCAGGCTAGGCCGTTCTGCCGTCGCCGCCGGCGGCACGGCTGCGGCCGGTTCTGCCACCTCAGGGTCTTTTTGCAACGTCTGCTGCGCCAGCGGTTCGGCCATCCGACGACGTGCCACCGGCACTTCGACATGGGCAGCCATCGCATCAATACCCGTGGCCACAACCGAAACCCGCATGACCCCGTCCATACCCTCATCAAGGGTGGAGCCTACGATGATATTGGCGTCAGGATCCACTTCCTCGCGGATACGATTGGCAGCTTCATCCAGTTCAAACAGCGTCAGATCCGCCCCGCCGGTGATGTTGATCAACACGCCCTTGGCGCCGCGCAGACTGATTTCGTCCAAAAGCGGGTTGGCAATCGCTTTTTCGGCCGCCTGAACCGCACGGCTCTCGCCCGACGCTTCGCCCGTGCCCATCATCGCCTTGCCCATTTCGTCCATCACGGCGCGCACATCGGCGAAATCAAGGTTGATCAGGCCGGGGCGTACCATAAGGTCAGTGACACCTTTGACACCTTGGTAAAGCACATCATCCGCCAAGGCGAAGGCCTCGGTGAAGGTGGTCTTTTCATTGGCCAGACGGAAAAGGTTCTGGTTGGGGATGATGATCAGCGTATCAACGACCTTCTGCAGGGCTTCGATGCCCTCATCGGCCTGGCGCATGCGTTTGCCGCCCTCAAACTGGAAAGGTTTCGTGACAACGCCTACGGTTAGCACCCCAAGTTCACGCGCTGCCTGAGCGATGATTGGCGCCGCACCCGTGCCCGTACCGCCGCCCATACCAGCGGTGATAAAGCACATATGCGCCCCGGCCAGATGATCGACGATCTCTTCAATGGTTTCTTCTGCGGCGGCGGCCCCCACGGTCGGGCGCGCACCGGCACCCAGCCCCTCGGTCACCCGCACACCCATCTGGATCTTGGCGGTGGCCAGACTTTGCGCCAAGGCCTGCGCATCGGTATTCGCCACGACGAATTCAACGCCTTCCAGCTGTTGCGTAATCATATTGTTGACGGCATTGCCGCCCGCGCCACCGACGCCAAAAACTGTGATCCGCGGCTTAAGGTCGTCGCGATCGTTCATCGTCAAATTCAATGCCATCAGTATCCGCCTGTCTATTTTTCGGGCTGCTCAGCCTTATCCCCCGCATTGCGGTGAATTTAT
>JBAUHP010000338.1:0-1526 GCA_049680345.1 Albidovulum sp.
TCATCGTCAAAAATCACCACCGGGCCTTTGGGCCGCCCGCCCTCCAGAACTTCGTCGGGCGATATGGTGCGGGGATCGGCGTAGCTGGCCTGACCGCCGGGAAAAGACCGCCCGCGCCCATCCTTGCGCCACAAGCTGCCGGTTGCGCAAAAGACGTGGCGCGCGCCGGTCTCCATGACATCATTGGCGCGCATCGGGCTTGCGGGGAACACCTCCACATTGGGCAGTTTCGAGAGTTGATGGACCCGCCAGTCGCGCACCCTTGCCCATTCCGAAAGGCCGGGCAGACGGCTTTCCAATGTCACCCGGCCGCCCGGCTTGTCCTTGGCGTCGGCAAGCATTACCGGCACGCCGCGCCGCCCAAGCGTCAGCGCCGCCTCTAGCCCGGCGGGGCCCGCGCCGACGACCAGAACCGGGTCAGCGCGTCCGATCACGGCAGGGGTCTGTTCGGGGTGCCAGCCGCGCCGCCATTCTTCTCCCATCGTCGGGTTTTGCGTGCAGCGGATCGGCGCGCCCAACCCGTCATGGGCGTAACAGATATTGCAGCCAATACATTCGCGGATATCGTCAAAGCGGCCCTGACGGATCTTTTCGGGCAAGAACGGATCGGCGATAGAGGGGCGCGCCGCACCGATGAAATCAAGGATGCCGCGCTTGATCTGGCCAAGCATCGTCTCGGGGCTGGTAAAGCGCCCGACCGAGACGACGGGCTTGCCGGTCACTTTGCGGACATGGGCGATATGCTTTTCCAGCGAAGCTTCCTTGACGAAACGCGATGGTCCCATTTCATGCCCGTAATCGGGGATTGTCACGTCAAAGACGTCAATCAGCGGCGCGATCAGGGCCAGAAACTCGGCGCGTTCCTCGGCCTCACCGCCCGCGTCATTGACCACTTCGATACGTGTGGCGATGGCGCAGCGCTGGCCCACAGCTTCGCGGGTATCCTCGATCAACTCGCGCACCAGCCGGGCACGGTCTTTGAAAGCGCCCCCATATGCGTCGCAGCGCGGGTTCAAGCTGGGGTCAAGGAACTGCGACAAAAGATAAGTATGGGCGGCATAGACATAAATCACGTCGAAGCCTGCGCTTTTTGCGCGCATTGCCGCCGCCCGGTGCCAGTCGCGCAAGGCGCGGATGTCTTGCCGGTCCATCCGTTGGCTTTGCCAGGGGACAAGTTCGGCAGGCATGCTTTCAGGGGAAAGCGCGGCTTCGCGGCTAAGCACATTGCCAGACCTCTGCCCGCCATGCCACAACTCAACCCCCGCGAGCGCGCCATGGGCGTGAACGGCATCGGCCATGACCGCCATATTGGCCACATCGCCCGCGTCCCAAAGCGACGCATAGGGGGCGGGCGTATCGTCCGATGACGGGTGGATGGAACAATATTCGCTGTTCACCACGCCCCAGCCGCCCTCGGCCTTTATGCCGCGCATGGTTGCAAGGGTCTGGGGATGGATATTGCCCATGCCGGTGCAATGCGGCACTTGCCAGAAGCGGTTGGGTGCAGTGACCGGGCCGATTTTCAG
>JBAUHP010000339.1:0-3579 GCA_049680345.1 Albidovulum sp.
ACCCGCGGGCCGAGCGGATAGCGGCCCTGTCGCATGAGTATTTGTCGGCAACGCCAGAGCGCCGCGAAGAGATCGGCGCAGAGGTGGCGGCGCTTGTTGATGGTGGCGTCGCGGTGTTTCCAAGCGCCAAGCCGCGCTGATCGGGGCGACCCACCTTGCCAGCCGGTCGGTTTTCGCCATAGATCGCGCCATGAGGCAGGCAAAAGCAACAGCTATTGGTTTTGTGGCAATCCTATTGTGGGCGCTGCTGGCGCTATTCACCGTAGGGTCTTTCCCCGTGCCGCCCCTGCTGCTGAACGCGTTGACCTTTGCGATTGGCGGTGCTGTCGGGCTTGTCTGGACCCGGGCCACGGGCGGCTTTGACCAGCTGAAGGGTGTCAGCTGGAAGGTTTATGCCTTTGGCACGATTGGCCTTTTTGGCTATCACTTCTTGTATTTCTCGGCGCTGCGCATGGCGCCTGCGGCCGAAGCCGGACTAATCTGCTACCTTTGGCCTTTGCTGATCGTCTTGTTTTCCGGCGCCCTTCCGGGTGAGCGGCTGACAGTCTGGCATGTGGCGGGGGCGCTGATCGCCTTCGCCGGCACTGCCATCTTGATCTTGGGCGATGGTGCGCGCCTACCCGAAGGTGGTGCGTTGACCGGCTTTGGCCTTGCCCTTTTGGCGGCCCTCACATGGGCGCTTTATTCCACCTTGTCACGTCGCCTTGGGCGTGTGCCCACCGCTTCGGTCGCCGTGTTTTGCCTGCTGACAGCGTTGCTTTCGGCGGGGTTTCACGCAGGCCTTGAAACAACCGTCTGGCCTTCGGGTATCATCGGCTGGCTAAGCGTATTGGCCTTGGGTCTGGGGCCGGTGGGCCTTGCATTTTACGTCTGGGATGTGGGGATGAAGCACGGCGATATTCAGCTTTTGGGCGTTGCATCTTATGCAGCCCCGCTTTTGTCGACGCTTGCCCTGATCCTTGCGGGTATCACAGAACCTTCGGCGCGCATTGCGATTGCCGCCGTGATGATCAGTACAGGCGCGGCACTGGCCGCAATTGCCAGCGCGCGCACCAAGTGATTGTGAAATCAGTTACTGCTTAAACGCGATATTTCCTCTTTAAGGCGGAGTTTCTTCTTTTTCAAATCGGCGATGGCCAGATCATCAGTTCCCGGCGCGCGCTGCGCGGCCTCTACGACGTCTGAGAGGTTCTGGTGTTTCTTTTTTAGCTCCTGCAAATGGGCCTGCATCGACATCATCTACTCCTCTGCTGTGAACCTGTTTGATGATCCCAACACATTCTGTGAGTCGTGTCACCCTCTGGTCACAATAAAATCTTATCTTTTGAGGTATGCGCGCGAATTCGCGCATTGGTTGTTAATCCAACCCCGGTATTGGCGCGCCGTCACGCAAGATTTCGCGCGCTATTGCACTGTAATCATCACCATCGCGCTGGTGGGCTGGTCCGTCGTGGATCACCAGCGGCGCCAATAGGCGCGCAGACGCCCTACCACCCTTGCGGGCCCGCACGATCACCCGGCTCGCCTCGCGGCCCTCGCGCGCGGCAACCGGCAGTATCGTGATAGATCCGGCCTTCCCGCATAATGCGCCCAAAAGCGCAGGAAGGCGCTCGGCCAGATGGATCATCGTCACCCAGCCGTCGGGGCGCAAACGCTTCAGCGCAACGGTGACCCAATCGGCAAGCGGGGTTTGTTCGCGCAATGCCGCCTCGCGCCCCTGATCTTTGGCACGGGTGCCCTCGCCCGCCGAAAAATAAGGCGGATTGGCCAGAACATGATCGAAGCTTTGGGCGCGGATCTCTGCGGGCAAGGCCGACAAATCCGCTTCGATGACGTTCAGCGCGATACCATTGGCGGCCCCATTGCGGCGCGCCAGATCGGCATAGGCAGGCTGGCGTTCGACGCCGCACAGCAAAAGGCCCGGCACCCGCGTGGCAAGACAAAGGCTGGCCACACCCGCCCCGCATCCCAGTTCAAGCACCGATTGCCCGGCCCGTGCCTGTACGGCTGCGGCAAGCAAAACCGGATCGGTCGCGGCGCGATACCCGGCGCGCGGTTGCAAAATCTGCAAACGGCCGCCCAAGAACCGGTCGCAGGTCAGATCACTGTCTTCAAACATCGGCAGAGGTCTTGATACCAACATCGTGCATCACGGCCCGCGCCATGAACAAATCACGATCTGCAACCATCAAACGGCGCGGCAAAATGCCAATGGATCCTTCAAGGAGGCTCATGTGGACGTCGAGCTCAAACACGGTTATACCCTCGCCATCCAGAAGAGCGGTTGCAAAAGCGATCTCGGTCGGGTCATTTGTACGCAAAAGCTCTTTCATATGCCAAGACTTAAGGCCATCAGCGGAAAAGTCACGGCGTTATTCACAATTGGGCAATTGCCACACCGGAATCACTATGAGTTTGGACGAAGCTGCGCATAAACCTCATGATCGCCTGAATGCCTATCTGGCAGGCGATATGGAGGATGTGAATGCCTTGATCCGCACGCGGATGGCATCAAAACATGCGCCGCGCATCCCGCAGGTGACGGCCCATCTGGTCGAGGCGGGCGGCAAGCGTCTGCGCCCGATGCTGACGTTGGCGGCAGCGCGCATGTGCGGCTATGCGGGCCCTTTCCACATCCATCTGGCGGCCACGGTTGAATTCATCCATACGGCGACGCTTTTGCATGATGATGTCGTCGATGAAAGCAGTCAGCGGCGCGGACGCCCCACGGCAAATCTTTTGTGGGACAATAAATCATCGGTTCTGGTTGGCGATTACCTGTTTTCACGTTCGTTTCAGTTGATGGTCGAAACCGGGTCGCTTCGGGTATTGGATATTTTGGCGAATGCGTCGGCGACGATTGCCGAGGGCGAAGTGCTGCAACTTACCGCCGCATCCGATTTGGCGACGACCGAGGCGATCTATCTGCAAGTTGTGCGCGGCAAGACGGCGGCGCTGTTTTCAGCGGCGACCGAAGTGGGCGGTGTGATCGCAAGCGCCCCGGAGGAGCAGGTTCACGCGCTTTTCACCTTTGGTGATGCTTTGGGCGTTGCCTTTCAGATCGTCGATGATCTTTTGGATTACGGTGGCTCGTCAGCCGCGATCGGCAAGAATGTTGGCGATGATTTTCGCGAACGCAAACTGACGTTGCCGGTGATCAAGGCGGTGGCCAAAGCTTCGGCCGAGGAACGGGTGTTTTGGACCCGCGTCATCGAAAAGGGCGATCAACGCGAGGGCGATCTGGCAACGGCACTTGGGTTGCTGCATCGCCACGGCACGCTTGACGAAACCCGGCAAGAGGCGCTGGCCTGGATCAAGAAGGCGAAAGAGGCCCTTGATGCCCTGCCCCCGCATGAATTGCGCGACATGCTGTGCGATCTGGCCGATTATGTCGTGGCGCGGGTGAACTAAGCCAAGACCGGCGCGGCGGCCACCCACCAATCTGGCTTGGCATCGCTGATGGTTCGGGCGGCAGCGGCGGCCAAGGTCTGATCGGCAAATATCCCAAAACAGGTGGCGCCTGACCCGGACATCCGGGCCAAAAGACAGCCGCTCATGGAGGTCAGTGCCGCAAGCACG
>JBAUHP010000340.1:0-14980 GCA_049680345.1 Albidovulum sp.
CCGATCACCGGGATCCAGGAAAACAGCAAAGACCAGATACCGTAGCGGTCAAACCACGCCTCTGCCTTGGCTTGGGTGGTGGGAGAGATCGGATACCAGCGGCGGTGCCTGAAACGCCCGCAAAGCCGCCCAAGCGCCCAATTGGTGACCGCGCCAAGCGTATTGCCGGCCGTCGCGACCAAGCTCAATAGCAGCGGATCGCCCCGCCCGCCGGTCAAAAGTGCGACCAGAACCACCTCGGACGATCCCGGCAGCAAGGTTGCCGACAAGAACCCGCTGGAAAACAAAAGCCCGAGGGCCGCAAAATCAATCACTGCAATCTTCTCGCATGGGGCGGAATGAATGCCATAGCCGAACCCTATGCAAATCAGCAAGCCATTAGGGGGCGCGCCGCCCGGCCTTGATCAGCCGGGCATTCCTTGCGCTCAAAGCCCCAGCTGGGCTTTGCGTTGCTTGGCCCAAGCGCCAATCAAACGGTCCGCAATAATGCCGATGAAGGCAATGCCCAGACCGGCCAAAAGCCCGCGCCCGGTATCCGCGCCCGGCAAGGCCTTGTAAATCTCCTGTCCCAGATCACGCGAACCGATCAGGGCGGTGATTGCCACCATCGCCAGAGCCATCATAATGGTCTGGTTGATGCCCAACATGATTTCGGGAACGGCAATCGGCAGCTCAACCTTCCACAACCGTTGACGCGGGGTGGTACCAGCGGCGGTCGCCGCCTCTATCACCGGGGTAGGCACCCGCGAAAGACCCAGATAGGTATAACGGATTGCCGGAACCGTCGCATAGGCCAGCATCGCCACGACATTCGACAGATCACTGGTCTGAAACAGCATGATCACCGGGATAAGATAGATGAAGCTTGGGAAGGTCTGCAAAGTGTCGCAGATCGTCATCATCACCCGTGCCACACCCTTGTTGCGCGACGACCAGATGCCAAGCGGCACGCCGATCAAGATGCACAAAATGGTGCAGCTGGTGACCAGATAAAGCGTCATCATCAGCGGCGTCCAAAAGCCGGTTGCCGCCAGAAAACCGAACAGGCATACGGGCAAAATCGCCAGCCGTAACCCGCCCAGATACCAGCCCGCCAAGGCCAAAAGGCCGATCAGGGTCTGCCATGGCAGCCATAAGAAGAAATCCCGCAAGGGCAGCAACATCCAGATGGTGATCCCATCACGCACCGGCCTGATATAGGCAAAGAGGTTTTTGGACACCCAGCGCACCGCATCGTTAATCGGGCCGCCGTATGAAAACGTCATGCTTTTGGGCAAAGTCTCCACCCCCGGCACCACCCGCGCCACAAGCAAGGCCACCAGAGTGATCGCGAAAAACAGGGTCAGATGGCGGTGCCTTCCCCAGATGCTTGTACCATCGGCAAAGCGCGGTGGGTTGCGGTGCATGAAGGCCTGGGTCATGCGGTCCAGAACCAAAGCGATCAAGGTGATGGCAATGCCTTGTTCAACCGCCTTGCCAATCTGCAATTGTTGCAGCGAAAACAAAAGCTTCTGCCCAAGCCCCGAGGCCCCGACAAGTGACGCGATAACCGCCATGGCCAGCGTTTGCATCACCACCTGATTAAGCCCCAACAGCAAGGTCTGCTGGGCGGCGGGCAGCTTTACTTTCCACAACTGCTGGCGCGGCGTGCAACCTGACATCATGCCCGCTTCGATGATATCCGATGGCACCGTGCGCAAACCAAGAATGGTGCAGCGCGCCATTGGCGGCAGCGCGAAGATGAAAGTCGCAAGCATCGCGGGGACTTGCCCGAAGCCAAACAAAATCACCACTGGCCCCAGATAGGCCATATGCGGCGTCGCTTGCATCACATCAAAGGCAGTGTTGAGCACCTTTTCCGCTTTGCGGCTGCTCACGGCCCAAACCCCCAAGGCCAAGCCGGTCATGGCGGCCAATGGCACGGTGACCACGACGATAGACAGGGTTTTCATCGCATCCGGCCAAAGCCCGAAGATCGCCAGATAAAAGGCACAAAAACCAGAGAAAACTGCCAGTCTGCGGCCGCCAATCCAATGGCCCAAAATGGTTGTCCCGGCCACAATCGCCACCCATGGCAGCGGCGGCAGGCCCCATTTCGGCACCCCGCGAAACAACAAGACCTCGGCCAGATCAAGGGGTTGCGAAAGCACCCAAGAAATCGCCCGCGTCACAGGTTTTGCAAATTCCGAGAACCACGCGAAGAAATCGGTCACCCATTCGCGCGCCGGAATGATCCACCCTTCGGGCCATTCATCGAAGATCGGCATCAACCGCGCCAGCCCCACCGAAAGCACGACAAACAGCATCACGACCAGCCAAGGCGGCAACGTGGCGCGGCTCGGCGCCTCTACATCACTGGCAATCTGGGCGGTATTATCCGTCATGGGCGGTGATCCGGGTAAAGACCGGCGATCATTGCGTTGCGCGTGACAATACCGATGTGACGCCCGCTGTCATCGACCACCGGCACCGGCACTTCTGACGACAAAACCCGTGCGGCCACTTCGGCGATCTTGGCGCTGGCCAGAACCGGCTCGCCATTTGCTTCGCCTTTCTGGGCGATGGCCCGGACACTGACGATATGGTCATGCGGGGCATTGCGGGTGAATTCGCGCACATAATCGTCGGCGGGATTGGTGACCATTTCTTCAGGCGTCGCCAATTGCACCAAGCGTCCGTCCTTCATGATCCCGATGCGGTCGGCCAGGCGCACAGCTTCGTCAAAATCATGGGTGATGAAGACAATGGTCTTTTTCAACATCTTTTGCAGACGCAAAAACTCATCTTGCATCTCGCGCCGGATCAAAGGGTCCAGTGCCGAGAAGGGTTCATCCAAGAACCAGATATCAGGGCCAACGGCCAAAGACCGGGCAATCCCCACACGTTGCTGCTGACCGCCGGAAAGTTCGCGGGGGAAATAGGCCTCGCGCCCCTCAAGCCCGACAAGCTTCAGCATCTCGCGGGCGCGCTCTTCCCGGGCGTCGCGGGTACTGCCGCTGACTTCAAGTGGAAAGGCCACGTTTTGCAACACATTGCGGTGCGGCAGCAGGCCAAAATGCTGAAACACCATGCCCATCTTGTGACGGCGCAGTTCAATCAGTTCTTTGTCGCTGGCTTCCAGAAAATTCTCGCCATCCAGCAAGATCTCTCCTGCGGTTGGATCGTTCAGGCGCGAAATCGCCCGGATCAGCGTTGATTTGCCCGACCCTGACAGGCCCATGATCATAAGGATCTCGCCGGGATAGACGTCAAAAGATACGTCCCTCACCGCACCGATATATCCACCGGTCTCAAACGCCTCGTCAGTTGGCGCATGGCCATGACGCGCAAAGAATTCCTTAGGGTCAGCTCCGAATATCTTCCACAGATTCCGGCATGAAATCTTGGCTTCTGTCTTTTCCATACTGCCCCCCCAAAGCACCCATTTACATCTTGGGCGTCTTTTGCCCCCAAGTCACGGGGTTATGCGAATTCGGGCGGGGGCCTTGCGGTCCCCGCCCTGTTCACTCGTTGAATTTATTCGACCCAGGCTTTCCACACGGCCTCATTGTCGGCGACCCATTGGGTTGCGGCCTCTTCCGGTGTCATCCCTTCCACATCCACCATCGCGGCGGCGGCGGCGATTTGTGGGTTGGTGAAGCTGACCTTGCGCAAGATCGCATCAGCTGTTGGCCATTTTTCCGCCAATGCCGCTGAGCCTACCTTCTTGAGATAGCCCTTTTCCGGTGCGCCACAGTCATAGATGGCATCAGGGTTCATGCCCCATGCCGGATCAGTGTAGCATTCGGGCTCAAACTTCGGGAATTCGACAAACTGGCCTTCGAACTTCGCTTCGATGAAATTCGGGGTCCAGTTGAACAAAACGATCGGCTCTTCGCGGTCATAAGCGGCTTGAAGTTCTGCCCAAAGGGTTGCGGCCTGACCCACAGGCACCTCCTGGAAGTTCATTCCAAGCGCCTCGATCCGGTCGGAATAATGCTTACCCCAGTCAGCAGGGGGGCCTACAAAACGCCCCTTGTCGCCGGTTTCGGCTGTGGCCAGTTTGGCGGCGCAGGCATCAAGCGCTTTCCAATCCGGCAGGCCCGGGCACATTTCGTTCATGTAAGACGGATACCACCAATCTTCGCGTGTTACCGCGTCATTGGCGCCGTAATCGACCGCGCCCGAAGCCAGCGATTTTTCAAAGGATTCCGCCATCGAGCCTTCCCAGACCTCGACCTGAAAATCCATATCGCCTGCTGCAATCGCCGTGAATTGAAGCTGCGTGTCCGAGGATTTATATTCAACAGTCAGGCCTTGCGCTTGCAACAGCTGGCCAATCACATTGGTCAAAACCAGCTGGCTGGTCCAGTTATTGGTGACAAGGTTGATCGGGTCGGCGGAATCTTCGGCAGCGGCAAAGCCGGGTGCCAGTGCAAGCATGCTTGCCCCCATCAGCCCAGCGATCGTGCTCATTTTCAGGTTTCTCATTGGTTTCCTCCAGGTTGCGAGCGTCCCTATTTTGCCTATCCCAAGCGGTTCGCGCCCCTGAACCATGCGCCTGAGTGGTGGGGGTATCCTAATGCTGCAATGTAAAACGGTTGGCCTTGAGTGGTGAAAGAGTTGAAACAAGTTGTGAAAAGTTGTTAAGATGGCGCCATGACAGTCGCCGCCCATATTTTGATCGTCGAAGATGACCCCGTTACCCGGGTCAAGCTTGCTGCGTATTTCGGCGCGGCGGGCTATAGCGTAAGTGAGGCTGAGGACGGTGCCCAGATGCGCGCGTCACTGGCAGAGCGGCCCGCAGATGTGCTGATGATCGACATCAACCTGCCGGGTGAGGACGGTTTGCAACTGACCCGCGAACAGCGCGAACGCTCAGAAGTAGGGATAATCTTGGTGACCGGTCGCACCGATAGTGTGGATCGGATCGTCGGGCTGGAAATGGGCGCTGACGATTATGTCACCAAGCCCTTTGAACAGCGCGAACTTCTTGCACGGGTCAAGAACCTTGTGCGCCGGGTGCAGCGCAGCCGCGCACAGGTTGAAAATGAAACCATCCGCCGGTTCTTGGGCTGGACGCTCGACCTGGGGCAGCGGACTTTGCAAGATCAGGCCGGTAATTTCGTTGACCTGACCAAGGCAGAGCTGAAGGCACTTTCGCTTCTTGCCGCCCATCCGGGGCAGGTTCTGTCGCGCGACCGGCTTTTGCATGAAATCGCCAATCGTGAATGGGATCCGTCGGACCGCACCGTTGACGTGGTGATCCGTCGCTTGCGGCAAAAGCTGCATGACGGAGCGCGCGATGCCCGCATCATTCAGACCTCACATGGCGAAGGCTATCTGTTCGCCGCCATCCAAAGCTGACGCCCTATACTTGCGCGGCAACCAGCTTGCGGGCCTTGGCCAGCGCCTTGTGGTAACTGCGTTCGCAAGCGTTCAGATAGCGTTCAACCTCGCCCGCGCGCCCCGCCTTCGCCGCGGCCTCCAGCGATCGCGCCTGCCCAAGCATCGTTGAAAATCCGGCGGATGAGGCAGAGCTGCAGGTCGCATGGGCCAACCGCTCCACCTCTTTGAAATCGGCGCGGCGAATGCAATCGCGCATCGCGCCAAACCGTTGCGGCATGACGGCTTCGGCGGCATCAAGGATTTTTGCGACAAGCTCCGCCCCGATTGCGTCGATATCACCCCCTACCCCCTCTTTCGCCACCGGCCGGACCACCCCAACCCCCAGCGCGGCCTCGATTCCCGCCGACAGGCTTTCGGGTGAGATCGGTTTGCTGATATAACCGTCCATCCCCGCATTCAAAAACGCCTCAACCTCGCTTTTGAACACATGCGCAGACATGGCGATCACCGGCACCGATCTTGGCAAACCAGCCCGGCGCAAGGCCGCCGTGGTTTCCAACCCATCCATCCCCGGCAAGCTCACATCCATCAAGACGACATCAAAGGTGGCGGTTTTGGCCAGATCCAGTGCCTCATAGCCATCCTTGGCAAGCAGAACTGTGCAGTTCGCGGCCTCCAACAGGCTTTGCGCCACGATCCGCGTGGCGGGGTCATCCTCCACCACCAGCACCGAAAGCTTCCTTTTGAAGCTGACCCCACCCGACGGCTCAGAGGGGTTGGCAGCCTTAACGCGCGGTGCGGCGGCAAGCGGCACGGTCACGCAAAAAGTGCTGCCGACACCAAGGGCAGAGCGTAGGGCGATATCGCCGCCCATCACCTCGGCCAGCCGTTTTGAGATCGCAAGCCCAAGCCCTGTTCCGCCATAGCGGCGGGTGATCGAGGGGTCGGTTTGCGTGAAGGATTCGAAAACATGCTGTTGTTGATCTTGCGCAATCCCGATCCCTTTGTCTTCGACCGACAGGTCCAACAATTGCTTGCGCTTGATCTCTTTGGCCAGCTTCACGGTAATCTTGATCTCACCGCTTTGAGTGAACTTGATCGCATTGCTCAACAGGTTGAACATGATCTGGCGCAGCTTGCCGCCGTCGCCAAAGTGATGGTCCCAGATGCCCGGGTCGATCTCCAGCGCGATCTGAAGGTGCTTTTCGCTGGCCGCCGGTTTCATCAAGGCAATGATGCCGGCCAAGGCATCACGTAGATCGAAAACCACCGGATCGGCGGCGATCTTACCGGATTCGATTTTCGAATAGTCCAGAATACTGTTGAGGATCGCCAAAAGCGCCTCGCCCGATTGCCGCGCCACAGTCAGTTGCTGGCGTTGTTCGCGGGTCACATCGGATGCGCTTAGCACCCGCAACATACCCATCATGCCCGTCATCGGTGTGCGGATCTCATGGCTCATGGTTGCCAAAAACTCCGACTTGATCCGGCTTGCGCTTTCGGCCCGCTCGCGTGCATCGGCGTGGCTGATCACCTCGCTTTGCAGCTTTTCGTTGGTTTCGCTTAGCTGAATGGTGCGTTCATCGACCAGCGCTTGCAGCTCTTCGCGGTGGCGGCGCAGCTCTTCATTGGTGCGTTCGCGTTCAAGCTCAAGCAAGCGGCGCTGTTTGGATTCGTCGCGAAAGGCGCGCACCGCCCCCGACAGCGCCCGCAATTCATGCGTGCCTTCCTCTTTCACATCGACATTCAGATCGCCGTCGGTCAGCCGCTGCATGTCACCGGCCAGATTGGCCAAGCGCCGCACCACCTTGCGTTCGACATAAAGCCAGACAATCAGCCCCGATATCACCACCGCGATCAGGCTAGAGACGACAAGCCAGTAAAGCCCCGCACTGACGGCGGCTGCGGCCTGATCGGCGGTGGAACGGGCGAATACCTCTGACTGGCGCAACATGGATTGCGCGATCTCTCCGACCTGGACCGACAGGTTGCGGTTATCGGCGCTTAGCCCCTCAAGTTCTTCACCAATGCCGATCAACCGCAACCTTTGGGCAAAAAGGCTCAGACTCCACGGCGTGTCACCCACGGTTTCATCAAGGACAAGGCGGTAGGCCTCGGCCTGCTCTTTGCGCACCGGGTCATCGATGCTGGCAATGCGCCGGTGCACAACCCGCAGATGCCCCAGATAACCATCGGCAATCTCTGCCACCTCGGCGCGGTCAATCGCCCGGGTCAGCCGGTTGGCCAGCAATCCGATCTGCGAACTGCGCAAGCGCAGTTCCGACATCCGGTCCAGCAGATAAATGTCTTGCTCGATCAGCCGGTCCAGCGCGTCATAGGCCTGACGGTGATAGGCCGGATCGTCGATCAGCCCGTAAAGCCCGGCCACCACCGCCGATGCCCCCGCAGAGGCATTCGAGACCAGCGTTTCGGACACATCGACAATGGCCGTCGCCGCGGCAATGGTCTTCTCAGCCCGCGCAGCGAAATCGGCAGATAGTTTCAGGCGTTCCCTGACCAAGGCGTTTTGCCTGGAAAGATTGGCGATCAACGCCTCTGTGGTGCTTGAAAGACCGCTGGCAATGTCCTTGTCCAACGCCGAAAACCGCGCATCCGCGACAGAGCCCCGAACCTCGGTCGCAAGGGCCGCCAGTTCCGCCTCGACCAGCCTGCGCGACGCTTCATCTGTGGCCGCGTCAAGGGCGGCGGCGGTGGCCACGAGCCTTGATGTCGCATTGGCCGTGCGAGTGGTGGCCGCAATCGCCGGAAGCGCCTCTACATTGACCTGACGCTGGGCCTGAGCGATTTCGCGCAACACGAACCAACTGGCCAGACCCGACGACAAGGATACGGCCGTGATCGCCAGAAAAGCGATGAACAGCCTGGCCCCTATCCCAAATCGCGCAAATATCATAACTGCTTCTATTCCTTGCCCTTTGGAAAATTGGCGATAGGGTCATGATACATGCGCCATCCAATTGCGGAACAGTTTTTCGGCCTCTTGATCGCTTGCGCCACTTTGGTGTCTGGCGCCGGTGCCGTGCAAGCACAAGATCCGTGGCCCGTCGAAACCTGGGATCCGGTGTTTTCCTATGATGGCACCTCATCGCCGGGCTTTTATGATCCCTTGGCCAAGGCGCAACAACCGTGGCGCATCTGCGCGTCATACCCGCATCTGAAAGATTCCTACTGGCTGTCGGTCAATTACGGCATGGTCGAACATGCCAACCGCCTTGGCATCGAATTGCAGGTGGTCGAGGCTGGCGGATACCCCAATCTTGAGCGCCAGCGCGCGCAGATCAAAGATTGCGCGCAGCATTCCGACGCGCTGATTGTCGGCACGGTGTCATTCGACGGGCTGACCCCCACCATTCGCGATCTGGCCAAACGGATGCCGATCGTTGCGGCCGTCAACGATATCAACGGTGCTGGCATCACCGCAAAAACCGGTGTGTCATGGGCGGCTATGGGGGCCGCCATCGGCAATTACTTCGCCCGCCGCCATCCGCGCGGTGCGACCCCGATCAAAGTGGCGTGGTTTCCGGGCCCCAAAGGTGCAGGTTGGGTCAAATTCGTGGAAGAGGGCTTTCGCCCCGCGATTGCTCAAAGTGCGGCGGATATCGTTGCGGTCAAATGGGGCGATACCGGCTTTGAAGCGCAATTGCTGTTGCTGGAGGATGCGCTTGAGGAACATCCCGACGTTGAATACATCATCGGAAGTGCGGTCACCGCCGATGCCGCCGTCAGCTTGCTGCGTGCGCAAGGCCGGTCAAAGGATATCATCGTCATGGCCGATTATTTCACCCATGGCACCTACCGCGCGATCAAGCGCGGCAAGGTCATGGCGGCCCCGACGGATTCTCCGGTCATGCAAGGCAAGCTTGCGATTGATCAAGCCGTGCGCGCGCTGGAAGGATCTTTGCAAAATGTCCATGTCGGCCCCTCCATCCAGATCATTGATCAATCGAACGTCAATACGCTTGATATCACCACAAGCCTTGCACCTGCATGGTTCAAGCCGACCTTCGCGGTCGAACCCTAGGGGCCGGCGCGATGGCAAGATCCGATCCATCTTACCTTGATGTTTCGCGGCGCAGCGACGGTGTGATGACCCACGGCGGGGGCTGCGATATTGGCTGATCTGACAGACCTTCCAGGATTTATCGCCGCAAAAGACTGGGCCGCGGCAGAGCGGCTTTTGCGCAAAGCGGCGCGCGCCAAGAACCCGCCGCCCGAGGTTTATTACAATCTGGCAAAGGTGCTGGAGGCTGCGGGCAAACCCGGCCAGATGGCTGTGTGGTTGAAACGCGCGCTCACGGCCAATCCGGCATACGCATTCGCTTGGTTCGAGCTTGGTCGGCTTGCCCTTAACGAGCTGCGGTTAGATGCGGCATTCCATGCCTTCACGAAGGCGCATGAACTGGCCCCGGGTGATAACGACAGCCGCCGCAATCTGGGGCGGATCGCCTTGCGTCTTGGCAAGTGGGACATCGCATCCACCTGCTTTGGCGGGGAAAATGACCATGAGGCCTTGCTGGCCCGCTACCGGATCGCGGCGGAAACCGGCACGGCCACCCAAGCCATGCGGGCCGAGCTTTTCGCGCAACCGGGCTTGCGCAAGGCGGTGCTAAAAACCCTTACCCGTACGGCCAAAGGTTCAATCCCGCTCAACCCGGATCACTTCTTGCGCAAATAACCCGGTTCGACATCTGCGCAAAGCTGCGGGTTCCGGCAAGGTCTAGCGGCGGAATTTTTTGCGGTAAAGGCCGGGCGTTGTGCCAAGGTCTTCTTGAACGGCGCGGTTTTGGGCAATCTGCGCCGCACGCATCACCCCCACCTCAAGACCTACCGCCTTTTGCACCGGCACCACTTGCGCAATGGGTGTGCCCTTGGCGATGACGCCTTCAAAGCCCGGCCGCAACACCGCCGGAAAATGCACATAGCCATCCGCGAACAGATCGCAATCCACAACCCCGCTTAATGTGGTGAACGGCAGATCGGGGTAGCCGTGCGGATGAAAAAACATCAACGACCAGCCCGGCGATGATTGCAGGGTCCAGAAATTCACGAACTTCAGGATCAACCCGGTCTGTTCAAAGGGCGATTTTGCCGCTTGTTCCGGCACATGCACGCCCACAGGCGCGCGGCTGATGGCGGCATCGGGCAAGATCGGCGGATCCCAATCCCATGACACTTCGCCATTTTTCACGGTGATATCCGTGGGGCACAAGATCAAGACCCCAAGGCGCATGGCGTCGATCAGCGGCGGGCAATGCTTAAGCGTTCGGACCGCAGCCCCGCCAAGGCTGGGTGCCTCCACTTCGCTTGGCATCCCTGCCAGCCAGTCGGGCAGAAATCTGGCGGCAAGCACAGGCTTGGGCAATATCGGTTCAAGCAACGGGTGACAGCGGGCGATGATGTCCATGGCCTAGACTTTACTGCGACTCGCGCCGGGTCAAGACCGCATGGGTCACGGCAAAGAGCACCGTCAACACAATGATAACCGTCCCCACCGCATTGATCACCGGCGGATGGCCATTGGGATTGCGCCCCATCGCGCCAATCTCGGTAGCAAAGGTACACGCCCCGCCCTTGGCAAACATGGTGGTGTTGTAATTCTCCAACGACGACAACAAGGCGATAACGCCCGCCGAGGCCAAAGCTGGCAACAAGAAGGGCAAGGTGATGCGCCGGAACACATGGAAGGGCGATGCACCCAGATCGAGGGCGGCTTCCTCCAGCTCTATCGGTTGGCGTTGGAGCCGCGCCATCAGGATCAGCAAAGGATAGCCCGCCACGAACGTGACTTGCGCCATCATAATGGTAAAAAGCCCGGCACTGACCCCCAAGCGCCCCCAAAAGACCAGCGCCGACAGGCCAAGGATCACGCCCGGCGCCAACATCGGCGACAGCAAGACCCACCAAAGCAGACCATTCGCGCGGCTGCGCCAACGGGTCAGCAGCACCGCCCCCGAAAGCCCAAGCAGCAAGGACAGCGGCACCACCCCTGCAGCCACGGTCAGCGAATTTGCAAAACACGCCGCGAACCGATCGCGATCAAGCATCCGCAACACCGGATCGGCGCGAATATCCGCCTCTGCCATCCAGAAAAACGCATACCACTTGCCGGTCAGCCCGCGCCAATCGGTGACCGAAGGCGGCGAGGCATCGTTGAATGAGGTCACAACCATCAAGATCAGCGGCGCGAACATGAAGGCAAGAAACGCCCATGTATAGGCGCTAAGGACGCGATTGGCGGTCATGGAAACATCCTACTGCACACGGGCAAAATCCTTCAGGCGGGTCCGCATGATCCACATGAACAAGGCCACGATGATGAAACAGACCAACGTATAGGCAAAGCTATAGGCCGCCCCGATATTGGAATTCTCAGATTCGAAGAACTTGTTGTAGATGGTCTGGCTGAACCATTCCGATTGCAGGCCCCGGCTGATGATACGCGGCACCGAAAACGCGCCAGCCGCCAGCATGAACGTGGCAATACAGCCCACGGCGATACCGGGTTTGGAATGCGGGATGATCACGCGCCAATGCAACCGTGGCGTCGAGGCTCCAAGATCGCGGGCGGCTTCGATCTGATTGCGGTCAAGCGTGCTCATCACATTATAGATCGGGAAGACCATGAACAAAACATAGGTATAGACGATCACCACAAAGACCGTCAGCGCCGAACGCTTGAACTGAATAGGCTCGGTGATTGCGCCTGCCCACATCAACAGCTCATTTATCAAGCCGCGATTATCGATGATCGCGGTCCAGGCATAAATCCGCATCAACTCGACAATGGCATAAGGGATGATCAACCCCAGCATCAACCAAACCGCGCGGTCGGGTGGGGTTGCAAGGGCGACCTTATAGGCAATCGGGTAACAGACGACCAAGGCCAGAAGCGTCGCACAGATCGCGAAGAACAAGGTGCGCGTCAATATTTCCAGCCCGATGCGCTGATAACTGTCACCGCCTTCGCTATAGCGCAGGCCCACAAGGGTCATCATCTTGCTTGAAAGACTGCTGTCGCTTTCCGCCTGCGCGGCGGCCGAGCGCGGGATCAAGACCGGTTTGCTGATGGCCGCGAAGTTGCTGAAGCCAAGCTTGGGGGCGTTCGCCTCTTCCACCAGCAGCGCCTTGTAAAGGGCCGCGGCCGTGCCTTCGATTTCTTGCGCCGCGCTGATCTGATCTTCGATCGGCGCGTCCGCTGCGACACTCAGCAGCGGCAGATCATGCAATTCGTCCAGCCACACCCGGCCCTCATCACGCACCATTTGCTTATGCGTCGTGGCGCGGTCGCATTGCAAAATATAGGGACGCAGCGCGCCCGCGTTCAATGTGGGTGAGGCCATCCCCGACATCGAAGGCGTAGCCATGCCAGAGGCTGATGGGATTGCCAGCCCACCACTTTCGGGTTCCGGTTCAACCGGGATGGCATATTGCTGCAAGATGTTGACGCAAGTAGCGGCATCACGCTCCAACGACCCGACGATAGAGCTGTCAAGCTGGCGCTTTGGCTTGGTCAGCGCACTTTCCAGCATCGCCAGCTGTGGCAAGATAATCAGTACCAGCCCCCAAGCCAGCACCGCGCCGAAAAAGACCGTCACCAGAAATTTGCCGTAGCTTCGAAACAACGCGTTCATTGTGCGGCTATGTCCCGTCCGGTGCGCGCAACAGGGCCTTGTGGCAAGATGATCGCTTTCTCGCAAGCAAATCCCACCGACATATCGGTGTCACTGCGCCAAGCAGCATCGCCGGTATTTGGCACATGCATCGCCACCTCTGCCCCGCTTTCGGTGGTCAAGAACAGATTGACAAATGGCCCTTCCAGATCGCGGCGTTGCAGCCGGGCCGTCAGCATATTGGCAGCAGGTTCTGTTCCGGTGTTTTCGGGGCGAACAAACATTATGGCTTCGGAGCCAACCGCAAGGCCAATGGGATTGCGTCCCAAAAACCGGCCGTGCGGGGTTTCGATTTGCGCCATATCGCCGTCATGGCGAATGATCCGCCCCGCAAATTGATTGGCCTCACCGACAAAGGATGCCGCGAATGCCGACACCGGGTTGGAATAGACCTGATCGGCGGTTCCGACCTGCTCTATCCGGCCCTCATTCATCACAGCAATACGGTCAGACATGGTCAAGGCTTCGCCCTGATCATGGGTGATATAGATGAATGTGACACCGGTCTTGCGCTGAATATTGCGCAACTCGGCGCGCATATGCTGGCGCAGCTTGAGGTCCAGCGCCGAAAGTGGTTCGTCCAGTAAAAGCACCGAAGGATCGACCGCAAGCGCGCGCGCAATGGCAATACGCTGGCGCTGCCCGCCGGACAGCTCACCGGGTTTCTTTTCGGCCTGATCGGAAAGTGCGACCAGATCCAGCAATTCTTCGGCTTTGACGCGCCGCTCGCGTTTGGAAACGCCGCGCGCTTCAAGCCCGAAAGCCACATTTTCCCACACCGGCATCAGCGGAAACAACGCGAGGTTTTGAAAGATAAGCGCGGTTTGGCGCAGGTTCGGCCCTTTGCCGCGCTGATCATCTTCCCCGATCAGAATGCGGCCACCGGAGGGTTCCACAAAACCTGACACCGCCCGAAGGATGGTGGTCTTACCACAGCCCGAGGGGCCAAGGATTGAAAAGAACTCCCCCGCCTCGACCACCAGATCAGTGCTGTGAACCGCCTTGAAACCATTTGGATAGGTCACCTCGACCTGATCAAGCGTTACCGACTGTCCGCGCATTTTGTCACCATATCTCAAAAGCGGCAGCCCCGGACAAACCGGGGCCGCCTTGTCAATCCCGAACCGGGATCAAGCGTTGGTGATGATTTCGACGAACTCATTGCGGACGGGGGCGAAGAACGGCGTATCCGCCTGCCACCACCACATATTGCCAAGCACATCGTCGGTGTAAACTTCGTTGAACTGCGCCTTGAATTCTTCGGACGCAAAATCCGCCGAACCGACGACCGCAGAATTATAGCCGGTGTTATCGGCGAACATGCCGCCGGTTTCGGGCTTAAGCATGAAGTTCATGAAGGCCACGGCCTGCTCTGGATTTTCGGCAAGTTTCAGAATGCCGAAGCTGTCAAGCCAGGTGATGATCCCCTCTTTGGGCGCGCGGTACAAGAAATCCGGGTTTTCCCGGTTGAGCAACAGCCCCGTCGTGTCCCAGGTCTGGCCGATGATCGAACCGGCCTCGTTAAAGGCGGCGGTTGCCTCGGTCGCATTGTTCCAAAAGGCACCGAAATTGTCTTTACGCTCCAACATCCACTTGGTGATGTCGCCCCAGACCCGGCGGGCATCCTCTTCGGATTTATAGACGTCAAGCATGCGGTTGGACGGCACCTCGCCGGTCGCATCAAGATAAAGGCCGGTGCCCATGATCACCGATTTTTGCCGGAACGCCGCTTTGCCTTTGGCCGCATCGCTCCACAGATCACCGTAGGACACCTGACCTTCAATGGGCATCTGTACCTTGTTGTAGGTCATACCCTCGGTGCCCCAGTCAAACGGCAGCAAGATCTGCTCACCCTTGAACATGCCGCCCAAAGACGCGCTGTCTCGCACGAACGAGGCGATGACATTGCCGACATTCACCTCTGCCGGGATGGGCGCAAAGAAGCTCTCGCCGCTGTCATC